>DAOQQF010000031.1:0-11735 GCA_035333525.1 Candidatus Absconditabacterales bacterium
AAGGATTTGCTATTATATATATTTTTCATGAATTGAGAGTTTTTCCCCAGCTTCCTATAGGTAGTTTTTCATGAATTGAGAGTTCTTCCTCAGCTTCCATAATTGATACTTTCCAATATCATATCGGGATGTAGTTCAGATGGTTAGAATACACGGCTGGGGGTCGTGTGGTCGTGAGTTCGAGTCTCACCATCCCGAAATCATTTAATTTAGTCTTCTCCTCCTCTCATGGTTCTACAAAAAAGATCTCTAGATGTTATGTCTGCATATTCTATAACAGAACAACGTTATTTGTATGAAAAAACAAGAGAGTTAAAACAAGCATACACCAACTGAGATTATACACTATTACAACAATTCAAAATCACTGACCCTACTATAGGAATCTATGAGGTATTTCTGGAAGATAGCACAAGAACCAAAGAAAGTTTTCGTAATGCAATTGAGTTTCATCAAGTACGTGGTAAAATATTTGATTCTAATAACTCTTCTTTCAATAAATATGAAAGCTATGCTGATACGTTCAATATGTTAACATGATACGATAATCAGATATTTATTGTAAGAAGTACTTTGGAGGGTGTCTGTACTTGGTTAGATAGTAATGCTAAAGCATATACCAAACGTCAATGACTTCCTTATCAACCTATATTTATCAATGCTGGTGATGGTAGACACGAACATCCTACCCAAGAATTTTTGGATCAATTTACTTTTTTGGAACACAATCAACGAAATACTGATACGATTCATATAGCACTTATTGGAGACCTACTCCATGGCAGAACAACGCACTCCAAAGTAGAAGGCCTACGTATTTATAAACATGTTACAGTCGATCTTATTGCACCATCTATTGTTATGATGCCTGATTATTATATTCAACAAATGAAAGAATATTGATATACAGTCAGATTATTTGGTTCATTGGATGAGTATATAACAACTCAACACTGTGCAACCATATGGTATTTCACAAGACTACAAATTGAAAGATTGGGTGATGATATTTTGCAATATGAAGGTGTATTAAGAGAAGCTATAACTATAAAAAAAGAACAACTTAATAAACTTGATACATGACAAGTAATTTTTTTTCATCCGCTCCCTAGACACAAAATATATCCAGAAATACCCAGTTTTTTGGATAATACACCATTAAATGGACGGGAAAAACAATCGATAAATGGTTATTTTATGAGAATTATTTTGTTAGCAGCTTCCGCATGAGTACCCTATGTATGTAATTGATTTACCAATACAGATCGTATTATTTCTCCTATAGAAAATGATCGATATAAAGAAAGTACACCAAAACATCATACTCACAAACATTACTCTGAATGAGTAATGCCCATAGAAAATGGATTTGTGATTGATCATATATTTTGTTGAGGAGATATTCAAATGATCAAAAAAAGAATGTCTATGATCGTAAAGAATCTGTGACTCTATGGATTATGAGGAGAACGAGTATCCACATCAACATCAACATGATTAACCAAAGGCATGATTTTTTGTCCAAATGCTTCAATAGACGATAATCAAATAGTACAACTTGCAGTTTTATCGCCTTGATGTACGCTCAATACAATTAACAATAAAAAAGTAATTAAAAAAATAAAATTACAACTACCCTCTTTATTACACAATATTTCTGGTACTCAGTGCAATAATATTCAATGTATCTCTCACAAAAAATACCATGAATCAGTTCCTCCTTCATTTATGAAGTATGGAGATTTACTAAAATGTAGTTATTGTTCACACTGTTTTAAGTATTATGAAATTCGAGAAGAAAGATAATAAATACTAATTGTATTTCTAAAGAGAACTCTTATATTCGTAAATACTAATGATAGTGAAATTTATGAGCAACAAATGGAACGAGAACGTGAGTAACTCTAAAATACAATTGGTATAAATATATATAACACCTTGTTTAACTACCCCTTCAATGACATCACGCCCTATCCGTATTATCGCTTTAGCATGAGGTTCTACATGAGGCCATGTAGTTCCACTTGGGTCATTGGCTAGATCAATAATAACTCAATCAATCGCCTGAACATTAGTTCGATTTGGTGAGTATAATAGTTTAGAAGAGCGTGAAAGTAACATTATCAATAACATATATTCTACATACCACAACTCCAACCAAAAACTAGATCATGCTATACACTTTGTTCCTATTGTATCAGGTAAGTTTCGTCGTCATCCTACCTTCAAAGAATTATGTCTGAATATCATTGATCTCTTCAAATTCATACGATGAGTAGCACTTAGTGTCCGAAAACTCAAACAATACCAAGTCGATCATGTTTTTTCCAAGTGATGATTTGTGAGTCTACCTGTTGTAATTGCAGCATGGATAGTGAGAATACCTATTACAGTCCATGAATCAGACACCAAACCATGACTGAGTACACGTATCGCATCTTGGTTTGCAACAACAGTTTTTACTTGATTTCCCAATGTTTTACCAAGAGCCAAAGTAGTATGACAAATTCTATCTGATGAGCTAATACCTGATCAAAACGACCTCAAACACTATAATAACAATTACACAACATGTATTATTAACTGTTGATCGCTTGGTTCACATAGTGTTCATAAAGCAATCATAGAAATAATAAAAAGCAGGATATGATGAGATGATAATCTGAAACGACATCGAATCATCCTCTTGGGCAAACTCAATCAATGATTTAAGTCTAGTTATGAAGAGTTAATACAACAAGGTCATTCTATTGATCTCCATGAGTATGTCGACCAACAAACTATGAAAAAACTCTATATTCAGTCCGATCTCAGTATTTGTCGTGGATGAACGACCACACTTGTTGAACAACAACTCTTTGGTATCAAGCAAATCATTATACCTATACCACGAACACATGATCAACTTACTAATGCTCATCATTTTGTATCAGCTTATGGCGATATACTCATCAAACAAACCAATACAAATCGAAAACAAATTTTAGATACAACACTCAAATACTATCATGATTATCATAAACAACCTCTTGATATAAAAACAATATACAATACCATTAACCAAGGGAAACAGCATATTATTGAGTCGTTACGAAATCATTGAAAACAGTATCATAAAAATTAGAATACAGACTCTTTATTAAGATTACTTACTCTTGGTCATTTATATCGTCTTACGCCTATTGTTATAATGTTACAAACACTCATTCATAAACCTAAAAAAACAGCTGATACAGGTTACTCAAAACCATTTGCCACAATGGTTTTCAAGCCTGATTCATGAGAAATTACTGAAACAGTAGAAAAAGACCTACATTTCTGACTTATGGTTATTGGAACAGAAAAACACGAATCAAGACGTATTGATAATCAACTAAGGGGTAGATCATGAAGACAAGGCGATCCATGAGCAAGTCAGTTTTATGTTGCACTTGATGATGAGATTATGCGCAAGATGTGATGAGATACTATCAAGTCTATCGCCAAGAGACTACTTCCAGCACAAGAACTTGCCCAACTAGAACTCACTCAATCTCAATTTACTAACTCAATAGCTCGTGCTCAAAGACAAATGGAGTGACATAATTTTTCAATCAGAAAACATTTGTTTGATTACGACAATGTGGCTAATAAACAAAGGATGAAGGTGTATCAAAAAAGAGATGAAATACTTCATCGAACATCAGACGATGCTCCATGAGTCATGAAACAGGTTCTTGAGATTATCCATCATGTAGCAACATCTATTGTTCATCAGTGGCATCATAGTAAACAACCAATAAGAGAGTTAGATGAAACAGTCAATCAGTTATTTGGTAAAAATCGAGAGAGAAATCAATCTATCGACTCCAATACTGAAAAAATAACGAGTCGACTTTCAGAGTCGCTCATTCATGATCGAGAACTCAAAACTCATGAGATGGATCCTGCTAAACTCGTTCAGATTATCAGATATTTATATCTTCAAACTATAGATAAATACTGGATTGAACACATTGATACCATGTACCACCTCAGAGAAAAAGTAGGACTCTATGGCTACGCCCAACAAGATCCGCTCGTGGTCTACAAACAAGAAGCTCATAAACTCTATGACCAACTCTGGATCGCTATTCATACCGAGTTTGTTAGTGATTTATATAAAGTTGATCTTTCCCACTTTCAATGAACAAGTACTCAGCTGATCCATGACGTACAAACCAATGCTGATGCATTTGATGATACTCAGATAGGAAATATGGATAGGGAGATATTATGAACATGAACACATTCTTGAAATAAACCACAACAACTTATTGTTCCTTCTATAGTACCATGAAGAGATAATACAGATAATGGAGTTGAAATCATAGACCTTAGTACACTCAAAAAATCTCCTCTTATTATACCAGACGGTAAGAAAAAAATTGGTGCCAATGAGCAATGTCCTTGTGGTAGCTGAAAGAAATACAAAAAATGCCACGGAGCATAAACACATCTCTATCACAAAGAACACAAAAAAACCCGGGAACCACCCCGGGCAATAAACCAATCTCAATTCAATAGGTATGAACAAGACGAAGCATCCTACTAGTAACATTCTTGATCTCATTTTCAAGTCTTTTTTAGGAATTTTTTAGGAATTTGTTTGTATCAATAATCCTATTGATCCAGAAATCATGTTCATCATCATAGTGTATCATCTCAACCATCAAGTCATTCCAAGGTTCATGATATACTATCCATATCAATTTCATCCATCATACTGTCATCAACCAATGATGTCTGATATCCTGCTGAGAAAAAAGAAAAACCAATATTGAGCACAAGAAGCACTACACCAAGTAATCGATAAGAACGATTGGAAGTAGGCTGATGAGTAAGTGGGTCTCATCCGTACTGATTATCTCATACCATTCCTTTCCAAAACGCAATATAAATACCTCTAATCATAGACCAAATCATAACGATAATACCCAAAATACCTACTACCCAAAGGGATTTATTGTTCATGATAGCAGATACAAGAGGCTGTAACTGAACAGTATCGGATGGGGAATTAATAAGTTCAAATAACCCAGTAGTGCCGCCAATAATCAACCCAATGATACCTAATCCAAGCAATAGTAACATAGGTACAAAAGGATATCGACCTGACTTACCCAAATCATGAGCTCTTTTGATAATGAGTTTCACTTGGAATATACCAATAATCAACGGTATAATAATACCAATAAGGACAGTAAGAATCATAAAAGCAATAGCTGATCACGGATTAATGCCTCACATAAAAATAAGTGAACCCACTAACCATAATACCAGTGTAACCAATCATGATAAAGCCGATAAAATCAAAATACTTACCCAGTACTCACCTCTAGAAATTCTCCCTTGTGAAAAGGATCACTTCCAGATAGTCTTCCAACAATGACGTAATAGTCATCGAAATCATAATGAAATGTTTTGCATACACATAGACTAAAAAATAAAAGATATACAGACGATATATACTCTATTATATGCAATTACAACATGATTTTCAAGGGGAAAAATTAAGGTATATCAAACATCGAAATCATATTTGCATTTTTCCATGCAGGATCATCAGTAACATTATTTTTAATACTTAAAAAATCTGGTATTGTTATACGAATATGTTGATTAATTTTTTCACACTCAAGTCACCATTTTCCTTTCTTTGTACCTGTCAAAAAGTAATCAAGTTCGTATTTTTTTCCATCTCGAAAAAATGAATATCTATGCTTTTGAATAGGATATTGATAGAAAGTAGATCATTTAAATAATTCATAAGTCTCCTTTTCAATTTTTTCTTCTATTTCAATTCTATCTTTACCAATACCCTTTTTTTTAGTTTTTATATAAAGTTCTGAACAATCTTGAAAAATTATTTTTCTTACCCTTTCCTCTTCATGCATTTCTTTGTCTATCCTTATATAATATTGTTCGATTATTGATTTACTTGAATGTTTAGTTATGGCTTCAATATCTAATACATCTACCTCAAACATATCTTCAAGTTCTCTCGACTCAGGAATTCATAAGTAATGTAGTACCGCATTACAAGCATTTATTTTCTTTTGTTCGAAAGATATAGGCTGTCATTCGATAATATTTTCTATTTTAGTAAATGAACTGGCATATTTACCATACAATATATCAAATTTATATTGTAATATCTTGGCTCATTCTATATCTTCTCATCTCACATCATTATTTTCTTTGGTATAAAAATGTGGCATATTCTCAGCCACTGATTGCATATTAATCACAGCATCATATCTAGCATATATATCAGCATCACATATGTTATATTCTTTTAATAATTGTTTCCATTGATCATCATCAATATAAGCCGCACAATCAAGTAATCATCTATCACAAAACATTACCTTATGATCTCAAGATTTTTGCTGAAGATATGTTTCTCCAATTTTTTCAAATAACTGAATTGTCTCAAATACCATATGTTGAAATCTATATATACCAACATCAAATGGTTTAACACCAAGAGTACCCATAATAAATGTAGCAGCTTCCGGAACGACATATATCTCTCGTCAAAGTTTTTTTCATTCCTCAAGTGATTTAACCATACCTGAAGTTTTCCCACCACATGGTCATCAGGTCCAAACAATTTTATATATTTGTGACATAACGATATAGATATATTTTATATAAATACAGTAATCAATTTTTTTCGGAAACAAGGATTTGAACCTTGATAAACGGATTCAGAGTCCGTTGTCCTACCATTAGACGATTTCCGAATAGTATAACAAAAAAGAGTTATTATTTATTCAGATTATAGATTAATCCATTGCTTGATCATAATTGTGTCTGAGGAAGTTTTCCATCTCGTTTTTCTATCCACTTGAGATTAACATAATCCCCTCATCATTGAGATTTAATAGCTTCAGCTTGGATCCTGATTGATTCTGCTTCAGCTTTAGCTTGCTCTATTTTTTGTTGAGCTTGGAATTTAACTGATTCTAATTTATTTTTTTCTGCCAACGCTTCTTGTTCAGCTTTAACCTTTGCTTCAATAGCCTGATCAAAACCTTGCGAGAACTGAAAATTGACTATATTTACATCGGTAACATTAATACCATATTTGGATAATTTTTCCACAAGTGAACCTTTGATGTCCTGACTAACAAGTGTTCTTTTTGTGATAAGTTCTTCGGCAGTATACTTGGCAGTTGCAGCTTTGACCGACTCTTGGATTGCTGGAGCAATAATCTTATCTCATACTAACTCTGCATTTCCTACATTTCTATAAATATCCATAGCAGAAGTTGGTTTAATATTACCATTGACTGCTATAGTAGTAGATATATTTTGAAGATCTTTGGAAGCACTATCAGCCGTAGCTTGAACTTTTTGGGTTTGAATATTTATTTTTACTATTTTATCAATGAGTGGTCGTTTGAAATTTAATCATTCAGTATATACAGAGTCTTGTAATCTCCCTAGTCTCACAATCAAACCAACCTCTCCAGGAGAAACCGTAAACCATGGAAGTCATGTGGAAAGCACGGTAAGCACAATGACAACAATAATGACCCAATAGACAATCTTTTTGATCATAGCTCGCATAATGAAGATGAAAAAAGATAAAAAGAGTATAGACTATAACAAAATAAAATCTGAATACAATCTCAATGACTCTAAGTAATCATCATACTGTAAAGAAGATTGTTTATTCTTGTATAAGAAACTATCTAAATATATTGACACATATATAAATAAAAATTTATTGATTGTTATAATAAAATAAATACATATAGAATATGTATATACACCCTCTGTCATCATCATGAACTCATCAAGCTACTACTGCCAATGTATTTGTAGCTATAGAAGCCAACCATACTAGACAGCTTATAGCAGCATTATGACTCAAATCTCAAAATGAGTTAGACGATACTCAGTTGTTTTTTGATCATGTAGAACAATTTATTTATTATATAAAAACAGATAGCTGATGACCTAGTAATACACCAGGTATGGGTAAATTTATAGGCATTAATAATCTTGTGTTTCTTTGCATGCATACCTGAAAAAAAATAACAAAAGAACAACTTGATAAGCTCCTTAGCCTTCAATGACTACACTGACTGTCGTCATTTGAATCATATTATTGGGCAATATGTTTTGAATACTATTGATTTCTGACAGAATGTATAGATATAGATCAATTGATAACCTATTTCTGAATAGAAGCAGTCGTACAAGATATAAAAACCTTATTTCATTCTTTTCTTGCATACAATAAACATAACAAGCTGTTTCATCTATGAGAGTTAATCAATTCATCAACATTACTAAGAGAACATTCGGAAACGATAGCATATCAAAGTATTATCACTCTCATACAGTCACAAGTAGAATGATCTGATACATTACATAGATCATTACCATGGAACAAAATCTATAGCGCAGTTCGTATGTGACATATTACAGATATCACATGATTGAATATTATCACATCGCACATCAAAAAAAAATCGATAGCTGATTGTTTAAAAAAACTCGCACAAGATGAGATTACATCTCATTATTACCATCAACTCCATAATGTTCTTTGATACAGGATGATATATCTTTGACAA
The DNA here is from genome assembly GCA_035333525.1 of Candidatus Absconditabacterales bacterium. Lineage (GTDB taxonomy): Bacteria > Patescibacteriota > Gracilibacteria > Absconditabacterales > Absconditicoccaceae > CALMFT01. The sequence goes on from DAOQQF010000031.1 coordinate 8,613, forward strand.
GCTAGTGTAAGATCAATATCACAAAATATACATCTTATTTCAGATAAAACTCTCATTTCAAACATAAGTAATGATGTACATACAACTCTACAAAAAATACAAAACGTTGTAGATGATGATAATAGTGCTACCATTGTTACTAATCTCACGACTCAAATCCAAAGATTCTGAATAGAACTAAAAGAAATAATAGATAATCAGATTATCCGTATTTATGAAAAGCCAACTCAATGACTCTACTCAGTGTGAGGTAAGATACATCTTAGAGAATCAATTCCCACATGAAAAATACCATTACTCAACAATAAGTATATATCAAATATATGATGATTTAGTACTATTCATGCAGATCAAACAATCAATTTACCTGCTGTCTACAAAGCTAAAGAATTACACTTTATTCTCACAGAGCTCATACAAGACGGTATGATTCCAGAGGATGCTGAACTCCAAATTTGCATTCCATGACGTTTACCTAATAGATTAGCATGAATGTTATGAAGTAGTATTTTATTGCTTACTGACAGATGCGTGGAATATACGCCTGAATCATTTCAAACAAAGGCACATAATCATCTAACTTGAGCAAAAATAATGGCCTACGATGCTGGAGTATTAGATACATGATTTGTATTTAATACATGAACACTCGTGTGACGCACTGATATGCTTGGCAGGAAAAGCATTATCGATATTTATCATTATCAAATTATTTGAAGTCTTCTTTCCCAGTCTATATACTGATGAATGTTTCATCAACTAGGAAAACAATTTATCGAAGACTATGAAACACTACTCAAACAATACTCTCTAGAAGATCTTATCAATAAGCAACGAATTTATGACTCTGAACACGATACACTTGAAGATGCTAAAACACACCATGAGCTTATAAAACATTTTACCACTATACGACACAATGATAGAATATCTTCCAGTCCTACCAGTACACTTACCTATAAACTCAAAGTATTATTGAAAAAATATATAGAATTATTACTATCAATTGACTAAAGTATTTATTACTCTATTATTATGTTATTATTATGTGTGATCATCATAGAACATTAGGATACAGTACAATAACTGACGAATCTACTGCGCCATCTCTCACAAAATCTCTACCAACAATAGGAGAGGTTTTGGATGTATTTCTTCCCAAAAAAACCGATACAAGTTTTCACACAAAAGATGTTTTACATACAACAGTAGTAGATTATGATAGAGCTAATAGGTATATCGATCGTATGAAACATCGAAATGCACTATTATGATTTGTCACAAGTACAACTCCAACGGACTCATCTTTGTTTCCTTATTTAATTTTTATGCTTGAAAATATAACCTATGCACATATTCAAGAGTTTATTGCATTAGCATGACACCCTATTTCTCGACAAGATGAGGAAGTTTTTACATCATATTATGAACAAACCTGTATACTTATAAATCTTCTTAATCCTCATCAAAACTCTAATGATTACTGACTATGAAGAGCATATATTTCTAAATTTTATCGTAATGAAAAAAATTTCAATAAGCAAAAAAAAATAATAAAAGATAAAATCAATAGTCTACTTGTATCATCATGATACACTACCAAAGACTCATATCAAAGAACTTATTCGAATCTATTGCGAAGCGGTAGTAAACAATATACATTATAGGAGCCTTGAGAAATAAGTAATATAAAATGAAGTGTTGTGATTACAAGACCAAAGAGGGTTTTGGCTATTATAGGCTGTTTTTCATGAATTAGGAATTTTTTCCCAGCCTTCATAACCACGGCATCAAAAGAAGCAAGTGTAGAAATTATCAAACAAAATGATATGAAGTGATTTGAGACCCTTCAAGTAGTAATCAAGCAAAGTACCAATGCAGCAAAGAAAACAAAAAAACTAATACCAATTAAGTATCAAAAGAGAACTATTATTTTGGTAAATACCAATGATATAACTAGCGAACTATTGGGAATCAAGAAAATGGGTAGTTTGCGTTTGTTATACAATCGATATAATAGTATCAGTTCGATTTGGTGATAGTGTAATGCGAGATAAAAAAAATGACTTCGAACTCTCGATAAGCCAATTCTTTACAATATTTTAAGAGATTTATATCTCAATAATACCCTTAAATGCCCAAGAGGGGACTCGAACCCCTAAGCCGAAGCATACGCACCTCAAGCGTACATGTATACCAGTTCCATCACCTGGGCAAAGATGATAATTCATAAGTATCTATGATGGGTAACCTATAACTTTTTTGTATAATAATACAATAAGTTTTTTGAAATAATTATGCAACTTTGACGGTTTAATTTAGCTTAATACAGTTTTTTGATAAACGTTTTATTTAATACTCTCTATCCCTTGAATTGAACCTTTACGATAATGATATTGAAATGAAATGTTTTGACTACCTCCAAATATCGAACTCCCCCATGGTTGATTCCAAATTCACGATCAAGTATATCCATCTGCCATGTCATCATCTCCAAAAACAGTGTTGCATGTGTCAGCTTATAATGTATCAGTTCAGCAAATAGTCTTCTATAGAGATCTAAACCATCTTTTCATGCTACAAAAGCAAGTCTTGGTTCCCAAATCTTAGCCGACTCATCAACATTAGCATCAAAGGTCTCATCAGGAATATAAGGATAATTGCACACAATCACCAAAGGATTATCTGTCCATGTTTGATGTAATACCTCATCAGAATCAAGACCAGCTAAACCATTACTAACTCTGGTTTGAAAAGATATGTTGGGAAGTTTTTGCTGATATAGTTGAATATTTTCTCATGTCAAAGCAACAGCATCTGCACTTATGTCTCGACTTGATACTAAGATTGGCTTATTGATACTCAAAAAAGCCACGCTCAAACCCAACACCCCACATCCACATCATAAATCCAACAAATAGTAAGGTGTCGATCATCTCTTATCAATCATCTCTACAACAGCTTGAATCATATATTCTGTTTCTGGTCTTGGAATCATAGCCCTCGAATCAATGACAAACTGATTTCCCAAAAATGCAACCTGACGCATAATATACTCCAGCGGCTTTTTATCATGAGCATATGCATGATAATCTGAATCAATACGCGATACCATATCTGATG
>DAOQQF010000032.1:0-11529 GCA_035333525.1 Candidatus Absconditabacterales bacterium
TCCACAACAATCACAGTTTCTAAGAAATAGTGTTCTACCTGGTCTAAGTTTCATTATATAAGAAAAAGAGTATCAAAATCCTTTGACAGTTGATTGAATCAACAAGTATTAAACTTGAAATTGTCAATACTATCACTATAAGTCATAATCATCATTATGACACATAAACTCCCCTATTTTCTCATACCCATTATCGTATGAATGGTTGTTCAGTGAATCAAAATCATGATTGATTTGCGACTCGAAAAAAAAATTAAACTCGATTATCTACGAAGATCTGGAGGATTTCCTTCGGTACATTGATCAGTTATAGGAAGTATTGTTACCTTAACATGATTGGTTGATGGAATATATAGTACTACATTTGCTATTAGTATTGCTATCGGTGTTTTGATACGATATGATGCAGTCAATATTAGACAAGAGGCAGGTAAACATGCTCATGCACTCAATCAAATGAGAAAAGAAATTAGTGAATTAAAAATCGAAATAGGAGAATTAACTCATATCAAAAAAAACTTTCACTTACTCAAAGAAAGACTTGGACATACAATTAGTGAACTTATATGATGAATAGGTATAGGATCACTTATTACACTTTTACTTCTTTATACTATTTGGCATTTCCCTTTTAGTTGGTAGGGCATATACTATCTGATTATCATCTGATAATCAGTATGTTATTTTATTTCTCATACGCATATACTCTTCATGAAAATCATTCTTCAAACACTACTTCTCAAAAATGTCTTGGATGTAACCAGTAGATTTATTGCCAAAAGCACTACCTTACCAATTTTACAACATCTTTATATCAAATGAAATGTGGATTCAATACTTATCCGTGCTACTGATATGGAAAAATACATCGATGTTGAAATTCCGGCTCAGGTAGACACCCCAGGAGTTATTTCTGTTGATGCAAAAACACTCACGGAGTATATAAAATCAACTGATGATGAGTCTATTAGTATAATTGTTGATATGAATAAACATATTATAACCCTCAAAACAAAGTCTGATACAATCAAAATAAAATGACTTAGTGGTGCTGAATATGTAGGAATACCTGAACTACAAGGATCATGACATAAAGTTCCTGCTATGGGCTTATGGAAAGGAATAAATAAAGTTGATTTTGCTGTTCAAGACAAATCATTTGTTCCTGTGTTACAATGAGTAGCGATAAAAACCAAAGAGTACGACTGAATAAAAAAATTCTCTTTTGCATGATCAGATAGTCTGAGGCTTGCTGATTACAAAATAGCATACGATGGTGATTTGGATAATATGCACGTTATTATCCCAAAAAACAATATTGCTGAGATCAAAAGATGATTGGAGTGGTTTATGAGTCTCTGAGGAGTAGATACAAGTCTTATTATGTCAAATAATCTTATTGGTATCGAAATGCAATATGAAAAAATCTATATCAAAATAGTATCATTATTGATAAGCTGAACATTTCCCGAGTATGAAAATGAAAATGTTATGCCAAGTAACTATGAAACAACAATTTTAGTAAATAAAAGTGATATAGAAAAAGCGATCAAAAAAGTAAACATTCTCACGAGGGATACCAACTATTTCGTCATGTTGGACTGTGATGCGTGAGCAAGTACTATGGTTTGCGACACAGGATCACAGATTGATATGGGTGAGGCTCAATCAGTGATTTCTGCTGATATTACTGGCCCTTCAATGAAAATTGGACTCAATGGTAAACACGTTCTTGATATTATGAGAATTATAGAATCTGATATGCTACAAATTAACCTTATAGCACCAGACAAACCTATTATTATCAAAGATATAAATGATCCCTATTTTACATATGTATGTAAACCAATCAATGTATAGGAGACCAGATAAAAACAATAAATTCATAAAAACTCATTTGGATACACTCTCCAAAGACCAATAGGAACCTACTACGTGATAATTTTCGATCCTTCCTTTAATTTTATAATTTTTGTATATGATTCATCATTTTGGAAAAATAGGTTGTCCGATAGGAAACGCTTTAGGTAAAGAAACTGTATTGAGTAAGGCTATCAATAATATCGATGTATTCAAAATAAAGCTATCAAATGCATACGATGATAGTAAAACAAAATACGTCCAAATGGTCAACAAACTTGATTCTGGAAAATCGATCATGCTTGAACTCAAGGGACCTGAGATTAGAGTAAAAAATCTTAACAGTATAACCATCAAAAAATGATCATCATTGGAGGTAATTTACGGAGAGATTTTTGAAGAAAATACTGATCAGCTTATCATTGATTATTCACTTATTGAATCACTATCAGCATGAGTAATTATAACCATTGGAGATCAAAAATTAGAGGTAGTAAGTAATCAAAATAATATAGTTAATACCAAAGTTATTTCATGAGGCTCGATCACATCAGATAGCTTAGTTCATTTTCCAAATCATCAATCAACCATGGAGTTTCTCACTCCTAGAGATCAAAGAGATCTTGTACGAGCAATCCAAAATAATCTGAATATGATTATCGTACCTTATGTTAAATCAACCAATGATATTGTATCAATCAGAAATTATCTTAATAACAATAAATGAGAAAATGTAAAAATAATAATGAAAGTAATGACTCCGGAAGTACTTGAATCACTTGATCAATTTTTACCACTTATTGATGCCTTTTTGATTTATGAACGTGATGTAGATAGTATTATCTGAGAAAACAAATCACACAATGTTATCGATAAACTTATCGATATATCAAATAGTGATGGTAGACCAGTTATAGTGTGAATAGACTGTACCAAACTTACCTCAAAACAGAAAATAGATTCTTGTATCAAACATTACATCGAAAAAGGCATTAGTTGTTTTATGTTTAGTGATGACATTGTCACTATGGATGAACCCACTGATTTTATTATTCAGTTTTATGAGTCTATTCTTGCCAATCAGATTATCGAACAATCAATGATCTCTTACGATCAAGCAAAGATTCATCCTGAGTATCTTATCAATGACTATATCATCTACAATGCATACAGATCAGTCATGGAAATAGGAGTAAAGGCTGTTATCTGCTATACAGAAAATGGCTATACTGCTGCTAGGCTTGCAAGTTATAGACCAAATATTCCTATCATCGCATTCACCAAAAATGACTACGCCTATAGATACCTCAATCTCTTGCGATCAGTTAAATGATACAAGATTGCTCCCAGTTTTGATTATAATAATATCAAACAAATTGGAAAAGAGATAATCAGAATACTTTTTAAGGGTAATATCACACTAGAGGACAAAATTCTCGTCCTTCATGCAAGTAGTAGTTCTCCTGATACCGCCAACATTATCAATGGTACGGAACTTTATAAATTCAAAGATATATAGTCAAAGTAACCACACAATAGTACACAAAAGTTATGAAAAAAACCCGATATGGAATACCGGGTTTTTGTTTTTGTTACTGTTTTTGGTGGAGGTGTGGGTAGTATTTTCTTTCCCTCCTCCTCCAAATGGGTTTTTAATGGTTCCTTTTAATTTGTACTCCCCCCACTATAATGGGTATGATACTTTTACCATACTTCGCTATGATTTGATAGTAGGGGAATATACAATCAACCTGAGAATTTTTACCATATGGTTCTTTATTTCAGACCGGTAGTAGAAGAGACACTTCATACTACCTGAGATATCTTCTTACGAAAAACCAATTTTTTCTTTTTTTGGTGTAATCGGGTGTGGGTGTTAACCCGGTAAAAAGGATGATAAGTAAAACAAAAAAATATTTATTAACTTATCAAACAAAACGAAACAAATATACTTATCATTTCCTAATTACCGGGGCACCCTATCCCAAAAACCGATATCTTTTCTTTTTGTTGTAATCCTATTGGATTACAATTTTTTTGACCTTATGAGACCCAGTTTGTATATAATATAAACCGGATTTCAAGTCAAAATTGACTTTGTGTTTGTTTTCCTATTTATAGTAAATCAACATAAATCGTGTTTTTAATTTTATATTTATGGCTTTATAAAAGATTTATATCATAAATCAAAATAGGTAAAATATACAAAATAGACTATAAATAAAAACTCCTTGTGGTGAAAGAAGTCTAAATAAGGAGCAATACAACAAATTTTTAAGCAGTGAAATCTTTAGTACGAAAAAAGCTCGGAAAAAATCCGAGCTTTAGAATTATTGTGGGAGGGAGGATTAGGTCAATCTATTTTCAACCTTCCTCACCTCCTTGGGTTTTTGATAGTTTGACTGTATCTACAACAAACAGTCTTTAGAGATTGAGAATCTCTAGGAGGAATAACTATCACCCCCTTCTCCCCAGAATCTTTTTTGGGTGTTGACCCGATAGTGAGTAGGAGAAAAAATCCAAATCAAAAATTCCTCTCATCTACCGGGGACACCCTATCTTCATGAATACAAATCTTTTTTGGGTGTTGACCCGATAGTGAGTAGGAGAAAAAAACCAAATCAAAAATTCCTCTCATCTACCGGGGACACCCTATCCGTTTACTGGACTATCATTTTTTTTACTCTACTAGTACTAGACCCTAGTACTTGTATTACATACAAGCCTGGTTTCAAGTACCAATTAAGTTCTGTATTCGTTTTCCCATTCAGGAGATAAACTCCTTGTGGAGAAAACAGTTTGAATTCTTGATCTTTTTTACTGACAACTATAAAGTTGCCAACATTGGGATTAGGAATAATCTGAAAACTATCATCATCTATAAGCTCAACCTGAGATCCCTGCTCGTCATGGAATCCAAGGTTTTGCTCATAAATGAGAGTCTGATTGTAAAGCTTATTAATCAAAGATACATCCTTTTTTGATAGTCTTTCTAAAAGACCTCCCACATTATGAGAACACCATGATCCATTTACATCACCGAGTTTTACCCCGATAAAGTGTATAGTAGTGTCTCGATCGAGATTCAAACTTAATGAATCAGGTACAAATACCCAGTCATTGTGTTTAAAACTGGAGTTTGCTCCCAAAATTAGTTTCCTAATCTCGGAGATGTCTGCAGAGGTAATACTACCTGATGACTTGTTTACATCTGCAGCAATTATCTGGTAAGGATTCAAAGAATCTTTACCTAAGATATGCTTTTGAATCAGAACAATATCAGCAGTGGTTACCGCATTAGGGTGGTCTCCATCATCATAAGATGGTTTTAAGTTTATTCTCCCTTTCGGGAGCTTAAACTTGAGACACCCTGTATGATCAGTTTTACCCAATAAACCAAAATCAACACCCTCAATGGGTTTAGTACACAACCAATGGTTGGTACAAACTGTGAGAGTAAATGAATCGATCTGATTTTTGGTACACAAGTTATTATTGTCTTGGATGTCAACCCAGACACAACACTTGGTCTGATTACCACGACAATCAGTCACCCAAATACACACATAATTCAGTCCGCCGATGTTTGAACAGTCAAACCATTTCTGGGTGATTAATCCAAGCGAGTCAAAGCTTACCTTCATGTCACTCATTTTACAACAAGGAGACTCAATCTTATGAATTAAATCTTTGGCCCAGATTGATTGGACTACTCCCATACCAGGCATAGCCTGGAGAGTAGTGCGTACACCATCAGTGCAAAACACTGTTGGTGGTTTCTTATCCACTACGATTACGGTTTGAACACATGTAGAAGTGTTCCCGCACTCATCGGTGGCCATATAGGTCACCGTATGAGTTCCTGGTGGATACTTTCCACTGGCGTTTGCCATCGCTGTATCAGCATATCGAGAATCATTATGGATTAAAAGTAATCCAGAACAATTATCAGTCGCTGTTGCATCTGGTAAGTTGATCGTAATAGGGACATTACATCCTGCATACGATTCAAACATAATATCAGCTGGGCATGTAATAATCGGTTTCTGTCTATCAATAATTTCAATAATCTGGAGATAACTCCAGGATTTTGAAATTCCTTGACACCAGTCGATTACTTTCCATGTTCGAATAATTTTCGAACATGAGCCACCTTTGTTGGTTCCAAAAACTTGGTCGTGGAAGTTATACAAAGGCATCATACAATTGGTTAATCCGACAAACCGTGGTCTCCCAAGTTTATCAGGATCAATCATTGTAGATGCACACTCAATTGTTGTATCCCTTGGCCAGATGATGTTTGATTCACCAAAAGGCTTTGAGTTTGCAACTGCGATCGTTTGAGAACATGTCGCCATATTCCCAGAACCATCCGTTGCTGTCCATGTTCTAGTAATAATCCCAACTCCACACATATTGAGGTCGACCTTTCGGTCTTCTTTGAGTGTAGTAGTTGAGCAATTATCAGTAACCTTGGGAACTCCTAGGTTGTTCCAGTTGGAAGTATCCAACTGAGAACACTCTATGAGGGTATCTCTTGGACAGACTACCACTGGTGGTAGCTTATCCTGCACTTCAACCTCAACCATACAGTCATTGTAATTTCTACATTGATCAGTACCTCTCAGAACTACCATGACTGTCTTGCCTACATCTGCACAACAAAATTCAATATAATCATTAAAATTTTGTTGATCCATTCTCCTCGCGGAGAACGTTACAGATGCACAATTATCTCTCGATCCTGCATCAAGTGCATACGCTGGGAAGCGTGTACATGGTGCATTCAGTGAGATAACTGAAGTTCGACATACCATGGTAGGAGTTATGGAATCAATTGGTGTTACCAGTTTGACTATATAATCTCCACAGTCTGGTGACCACCATGACCAATAATTAATCTCCCTACAAGATTCCTTGACTTGGTGTCTATTGATAGGTCCTTGCCATGAGCAGGTGTCTATGCAGTGGTAGTTTAACTTAAAGCCGTTAAAGTCCCATAATGACATATCTCGAGGATCACGAGACGTGTATTCAGGCTCTGCTCCAAATACTTGAAGCAGGAGTGAATCACCTGCTGGAACTGCGATTCCACCTAAGTGAAACGTCACAAGAAAGTTTGTATCACGTACGTGTGTTGAGATAATTGTTTGCTCAACACGTTTCAGTAATATACCATTTTTCCAAACTTTGATTATCAGTTTCTTTGGATTATTGGGATCATTGGTTGGTACCGATTGTGAATTATTTAGAGGAAGATTGTATTTGGAGATAAAAGAATTTAATACTAAATCTTTTATCGCAAAAATCTTGGTCCAAATTGATCCCTTATCAATCGAATCGGTCTTGATACAATATGAGAGACCCCTAGTGGGGGTCGTAAACTGATTGCAACTGTTTTGCACAGTTGAATCTTTTGTATTATCGGTATATAAAATACCTTTAATACATTTATTTTGTAATGGAAGCCTCTTATTGAGGCTTTTAATAACACATGGAAGTGGAAGATTCCACTCCATGCTGTCCATCATTGTTTTACTAAATCCTAGAGGATGGAGACTCCTAGGATCAAATGATTCATTGCATTTCAAAATAATACATGAATCAAATTTTTGAGCGAATGCAAATGCACTCAAGGTCAAAAACAGTCCGAGTAAAAGAATTTTTTTTTTCATAAAAACTTATTTAACGATTTTGGTAATTTTTTTTTATTTTTGTAACATTAAAGAACGAGCTTGTGGATAATAGTATTGTTGTATAAAAAGTCAATAGAAAGTTATTTATATATATACAGTATAAAATACCTTATAAAGGGTAAATAATTTCTTGTCATCATACCAGTGAATCTTTATATGATAATACAGTACAACAATTATACAGAGTCTCTTTTGTCGTAAACCATTTTCCATATTCGTTTTCACTTGATATTATCTTTTGTATGAGTATAATAGAACGATTCTGATTATCTTTTTTATCTTTCTTTATTTTTTTTTCTCTTTCTTATGTTTTCACGACTAACTAAATTATTGGGGCTCAAAGATGATGCAAGTAGTATTGTATCTGAAGGAAAAAATCTACTTACCAAAGCCAAAGCTGCCATCGATGACATCAAACAAGATGGTATCTGATTGGATGATATTACTAAAGCAAAATCACATTTTGATAATCTGAAAGGAGAGGCAACAAACTTGGTATCCAAAACAAAACAAACCGTTCAAAAAGTTAAAAACAATAGTAAAAATACGGTTAGCACCGCGACATCAACAACTAAAAAAACATGATAATAATACAAATCCATCATGCAAATCAATAGCCGTTTTTCTTTATTTTGTATAACATAGTCCTTTGATGATTCAGATAACCTTTCATGGTCATAGTTTTTTTCAGATTATCAAAGATTCATCTTATAAAGACCAAGACGATCATAGAGACAATAATCATAATCATTACACTATTCTTGTTGATCCATTTATCACCGATAATCCCAAATGTGATGTAATGATCGATGATGTATTAACTCGAGATAGCGATGTACTCGTCATTACTCATGGTCATAGAGATCATATCTGAGATAGTATAGCAATACTCAAAGCTCATCCATCATGTATCGTAGTTGCTCCTTATGGTATTGTTCAATGGCTCCAATCACAAGGTATTACTAACCCGATGCAAGGTCTGGGTATATGATGAACACGGTCAAATGAACAAGCGTATTTCAAACTAGTCAACGCTATCCATGATGGGAGCATTCTCAATACATGACTATCAACTCAGCCATCATGAATCATCATCACTATCAATGATAAACATATCTATCATGCAGGAGATACAGCATTACATACTGATATGCAACTTATACCATCATGGTGACCCATCGACGTAGCATTACTTCCTATTGGTGATCATTACACGATGGGAGTACATGATGCAATTATTGCCACCAGCTGGATTAAACCCACTATCGTAGTACCGATACACTACAATACCTTCCCTACCATCAAGGCTGATGACATGGAATTTGCACGCCAAGTCATGCTTCATAAATATGCAACCCCAAAAGTCTTGAAATCATGACAAAGTATTGTATTGGAGTAAGATTTTGATATACTTTTTGTATGCGAGATTACGACATCGATCAGCTCAAAAAAAATGATCCTAGATTATATGTAGAAAAAATGTTAACCTATGGTATTTTTCATGATATGAAAATAGAAAAAGAACTATTATGAATCAAAACAATCACCAAACAAAAACTCTATGATAGAAATATATTTGAATGTGCGTATTTTGATGATCATATCTTAAAATGTGAGTTTACTCGCTATCCTAAATCGCTTAAAAAGTCAAAAAAATACAACTCTTTACTTGTTGATTCTATGCAAGATTGTATCGTTAATAAAATTATGTGCTTATACGATAGAACCGACCCAAAAGATTTTGTCGATCTATTTATATGATGTGAAACATTTACTCTATTGAAACGAAAACAACATATCAACCTTGTAGAAAAAAAATTTGGAGTCCGCATTACTGAATGATCATTTGCACTAGCATGTAAAAAAGTAGATAGTATTAAACAGCTTCCGCAGATGGTCACTCCTTGTTCTCTATCGCAATTACAATCTTTTTTTCATTCACTTGCTTATAATCTATGATCTCATATACTCAAATAAGCTGACTACTTGATCAACTTCCCTGATTACGATCAAATGATCATGTCAATGAGCATTTCCCCGATCGGAGAAACAATCATCCTTTGGTTACTATTTCTCAGAGCGATCTATGATTTAACTGACCACACCATCAATGAAAACGAGACAATAAAGGTGTATATACATGAGTACATTCTTACCTCCTTGATCAAGTTAATAGTATTATCAAAGAATATCTTCAATCACAAGGTATCTATACTCCTGAGGTGGTTATAGACCTACCTAAGGTCCCTTGATCAGATGTAGTTATAAACACAAAAACATTATATGAACTCAATAAGGAGTCATGAATTGAATTTAAAGCATGGGTTGATACTCTTGCTAAAATACTTCAAGTATGATCAAATAACCTTATTGAATTTACACAACAAGGTATTTTTATCAATGGTTCTGTATCTCAAATCTATCTTATCAACCATATCAAACAACTTCTTGATGATTCAATCTCTTATGGTTATATCAACTATCCATGATACGATTATCAGACTAATCTCCTGTTTGAATTCTCGTCTCCCAATATGGCAAAAAGTATGACGCTTGGACATCTGCGTAATACGCTTATAGGTCAGATTATGTACAATATTCTCCGTCAAACAAGGTGTAACATACTCACCTGGAATTATATCGGCGATCGATGAACCGCATTTGGTAAATTTATAACGATCTTATACCACCTCTATGACCAAGATCATACTATCATTGATCGTATTATATCAAATCCACAAGCCATGATGGGTGAAATCTATGCACAATTTAAAGATTGCCCCATTATCGACAAAGAAGATCGTGCCAGAATCATTGTCCAACTCATGGAACAAGGTCACCCCACAATTATCACTTTATGGGAAGTTATTAGGGAGCTTTCTTTAATGGATTTTCAAACCGTATATAGCTTAATCAATACTCATTTTGACTATTCGCTGGGGGAAAGTTTTGCCGTTGGTTTGGATAATAGCGTCAAGGATGATTTAGAATCACACTGAATCCTTCATGAGTCACAATGAGCCATAATTATCAAACTTCACTACTTATGACACGGTAAACGAAAACCACTCACCCATGATGAACTTGATCTACGAATCGAATGAACCGACCAAGTTATGATCTATACCAAATCTGATGGATCAAGTCTGTATGCTCCTAGAGATTTAGCATTACTCAAATGGAGAACACAAACGCTATGAGCCGATAAGCTGATCTATGTCGTAGGATCCGAACAGTCATTTTACTTCCAACATCTTATTAGTTTGGGAGAGTTTCTTGGACGAATTCATTCATGATCGATGATTCACTTGAGTTATGGTCTCTATCTCCAACAAGGTAAAAAAATGTCTTCAAGAGCTGGTTGAACTATTTGAGCATACGACCTCATTCAAGACATTGGACAAACAATCTGAGAACAAAGTCAATGAAGAGTAGATTCTCCTACCGCTATCAAGTTAGCTCTATCTGCTCTGATTATCAATGATACCAAAGGTGATATCTCCAAAGATGTGAATCTCGATATTCCAAGTATGACTAAACTCAATGGAGATACTGGAATCTATATCCAATATTCTCGAGTAAGACTTGGGAGTTTATTGAATCAAATAGGTGGGAAAACAAACTTATACGATAACGTTCTTGAAAGTGTATGAAAAACACTGCAACAAGACCAAATACTTAGACAAATGATATGGCTCTCATCGCTACTTCCTCTTAAGATTCGTGAAAGTTTAGATCTTATGAAACCCCATATCCTAACGCAATATCTGTTGGAACTCTGTGGAGTATTCAATAAATGGTACAACGATTCACCCAAAGTCATTGATATGAATGAACATGAAAAAGAATCTATAAGGATTATCCTATCGGTGTATCATTATATTGTAGAAAAAACAATGTCTTTACTACAATTACCAGTTGATATCAACAAGATGTAATTTATAGGAAGCTGGGAAAACTCTCAACTCATGAA
>DAOQQF010000033.1:0-11327 GCA_035333525.1 Candidatus Absconditabacterales bacterium
TATGATTACGACATGGAAGAGGTCCCGAAGTCTCGGGATAAATATCCTGAGGAAGTTCGTTGAATGTGGATAATACAAGATCAAAGGGTTTAATATTGTATGTAGTTTTTGATGAATTGAGAGTTTCCACCAGCTTCCTATAATATCATAGTTATAATACGTGTCAAGGTCAGTTCGTGACATAACACACACAAACTTGATTTTATGAGATTTTTCGTATATATACAAGATATGTGAAACCAAAATAAACTGGTCATAGGCCTTATCATAGGTATCCCTGTATTAGTATGAACCGTTATGGGGGTTTTATCGTGAAATTGAAATACTATTCCTATAGAATGTGAATCTGTATGCAAACAAACAATCAACGATCTTACTCAACGTTTATCTGAACTACAATCACGTTTTGATACGCTCAACAATGATTATCTCTTATTAGAAAGTATACACAATAAACATCAACTATGATTCCAAACACAATCGTTACATGAAAAAAATAATACACAATCAATTGATAATCAGAAATTATCACAACATACCAACTGACGTTCTTATAAAGAACTATGATTTCCAATTGATCGTATCATGAGACTTATCAATGATATGACCTATCGTCAGACGGTCACTACCGTCATAGACTGATCGAGACTTGAAACACTCAGAATAGTCAATACTCATACCAATAATTATACTTCATGATGAGATCGTACCATAACTATTTACGCCACATGACCAACAGTCTATCTATGATGAGGAGGAGCTCGTAATTGAGGAGGTAATAATCCAGTAGGTTGATGAAGTGGAGGAAATTCTGATCCTCTCCGTCCATTTTCACCTTACTTTCGTTGTAGTAGTCCATGGTGATGAACACCACTTGATCATGGAGATAGTATCTTTGCTTATGCCCAAAATACAGTAGAATACCCAACAGCTTGTAAAGGCGAAAATAGGGTTTGTGATAATGGAACACTCAAATGATCATATACCTCCAAAACATGTATTCAAGTATGAGATCAATGTTCTACTGATCGATGAATACTCACTCATGGTCAGACTATCAATGCTTATAGTGCCAATAGTGTACCTTATGGATCGGATTGTTCTTCCAAAATAGAAGTAAGAAAATGTCTTGATGGTACTTTATGAGGTACAGCTCCATTCAAAACATGTACTATCTCTGAACCTAAATGATGCTTATGACCAGATGGTAGAGTATGGTGACATACAGTTATTGCAGTTTACTACCAATATGCAAAAGTTCTTGGTGAACCCAAAGATGGAGTCGATCTTTGTCCTAGAGAAACACGCAAATGTCTGAATGGTATTCGATATGTTCCAGACTGATCAACAACCAAAAACTTTATTTTCAATAAGTCACATTGTGTTGCTGAAGTGCCATAAAAAATTAAATTCTGAACTAGAATTACAAAATATGGACAATATGTCTGACCATATATATTGACTTTTTATAAAATATTATTAATAATATAACACTTATCACATTGTTTTCTTTTCTCCTTCTGCTCTCATAGATACAATTTATCTATCTGCTTTTCTTCCAATGCCATATCCAGATTATAGATCATCATTTTTTACTAAAGAGTCAGAAGATGCTTTTGCAACAGCCGAAATAATCGCACAAACAACTAATCAAGATAAATAGAAGCAATATTGTGCAACATATTGAACAAATAAGTATTCTGAAAATATATATCGAAATACATTGTGTGAATCCTCTGCAATACAATCAAATATGGTCCTTGATTTATTGAAGAGAAGTACTATACGCAATGGTCTTATAGATACTTTATTAAATAATCAAGATCTTATCATATCTATAGTTAATAATCGATGATGAGAACTATCAAGTGATAATATGAATCTTATAAAAAAACATTCATACTATACTACACAATGCGAACAAACATTAATCAATAAAAATAAATATCTAAGAAATTGGATTGTGGAGTTACTAACTCATTAAGGAAACTGAAAAAAAACTCCCAATGTATGAAAAAATACTTATCATAGTAAATCTTTTGATCTTATAAAACCCGCCTCCAGCGGGTAAATCCATATTCGACGAACTTCTCCATGGGCGAATAAATTCCCTGCCATATGGCAGATAAACTGAGGATATTTATCCCGATAGGTCGGTATATCTTTCATGTCGTAATCAAAACACTTCGTTTTATGTTACTTATTTCCCAAGGTTCCTTTGAAATATAGGTTTTAGTAATCATCCATTCACATACCACCCATTCATCACATTCATCACATACCACCCATACCTGGAGTTCATCATGGAGTGCTATCTTTTTCATCTTTTGGTAGGTCGGCGATAACACAGTCGGTAGTAAGAAACATTGCTGCAGCTGAGACCGCATTTTCGAGGGTTACTCTCACTACTTTAGTAGGATCAATAATCCCTTGTTTAACAAGATCTTGAAATTCACCTGTAGCAGCATTAAATCCATAATTAAAGTCTGTATTTCATTTTACTTGTTCTACTACTCGATCGCCTTTGTATCATGCATTGTCTGCAATTTGCTTGACAGGGAATTGAATAGCCGACAACACAATTTTCATACCAATTTGCTCATCATTATCATCAAGTTTCTGATTATCAAGTGATGTTGCTATTTTGAGTAAAGGAGTTCCTCCTCATGCAATTACTCATTCTTCAACAGCAGCTCTGGTGGCATTGAGTGCATCTTCAATCTTATATTTTTTATTTTTCATCTCCATCTCTGTTGCTGCTCCTACTTTAATAACCGCAACTCATCCAACAAGTCTTGCTAATCTCTCTTGGAGTTTCTCCTTGTCGTAGGTAGAACTTGTTTGAGTAAGTTGATTACGGATCATTTCAACCCTACCATCAATCGTAACCTGATCTCATTTTCCTCATACAATAGTTGTTTTATCTTTTGATAGAATGATCTTATCAGCTCATCACAACATTCAGATAGTCGCATTATCAAGTTTAATACCTATCTCTTCAGCAATAAGTGTTGCTCATGTGACCGCACAAATATCTTTGAGAAGTTCTTTTTTTCTATCACCAAAACCAGGTGCCTTGACTGGGATAACATTGAGCACACCTCTGAGTTTATTAACTACTAAGGTTGTCAATGCTTCACCATCAACATCTTCTGCTATGATGATAATATCTCTCTTTCCTTGAGCTGCTGCTCATTCCAAGATAGGAAGAATATCCTTGATGACACTAATTTTTTTATCAGTTACCAATATCAATGGATTTTCTACAACTGCCTCCATTCTTGCTGGATCGGTCACAAAATAAGGACTGGCGTATCATTGGTCAAACTGCATACCTTTTACAACTGACTTAGTAAGACCAATTGATTTGCCCTCTTCTACCGTTACTACACCATCTTTACTTACCTCTGCGATAACCTCTGAAATTAATCAGCCTATCTGTTCATCTTGTGCTGAGATAGTAGCAACATTTTTGATATCCTGATCACTAGTAACTGGAGTACTATGTGATTTGAGTTGTTCTACAACCCTATCCACAGCCTTGTGCATACCTCTAGCCAATGCAAAAGGATTGACCCCCGCATCAATATATCTCATACCCTCAGTTGCCATACTATAAGCCAAACTCACAGTAGATGTTGTCCCATCGCCAACCGCATCATTGGTTTTGCTCGATGCTTCTTTGATAAGCGCCGCTCCAATGTTTTCAAACTTATCAATTAGGTCAATCTCCTTGGCAATAGTAACACCATCATTGGTTACCGTTGGAGCTCCATACGACCTCTCAAGTATTACATTACGTCATTTTGGTCACATTGTACTCATGACCGCCTTGGCCAATTTACTCATACCGGCCATCATTTTTTTTCTGGCATCATCGCCATACCTCATTTGTTTCGCCATTGGTTAAAAATATATAATATAAATAGATATAATCTGATTAAAAATACTTGACAATCTCTCTCTCTTTATTATAATGATATTACTCCGGACATGTGAAGGAGTATAAATATTATTATCATGAGTATAGCTGTTCCAGCAATTCTACTTTCTATTTTCATAGTTCTATTTTTGATCTTTCTTGAACTACGAGAAAGGAATAATACATTATTACAAATCTTTCTTGAACTACAAGAAAGGAATGTAAAGCAACCTAATCCACAGAAATCTAATCCACAGAATTAAGATGAATCTAATTCTTAGGAACCCTCTCCCTATTGTAGTATTTGCTTAATAGGGATTTTTTTATATATGATAATTAATCTACACAAAAATGGACCTGGTTGGAATTGAACCAACGACCAATCGGTTATGAGCCGACTGCTCTAACCCCTGAGCTACAGATCCATCAAAGTGATGTAATCACTATACAAAAGATGAACTCTATTTCAAGGATTTATCACATATAATTAA
Source organism: Candidatus Absconditabacterales bacterium (assembly GCA_035333525.1). Taxonomy (GTDB): domain Bacteria; phylum Patescibacteriota; class Gracilibacteria; order Absconditabacterales; family Absconditicoccaceae; genus CALMFT01. The sequence continues at coordinate 4,414 of DAOQQF010000033.1, forward strand.
TATGTAACTGTTGTTATTATACTCATACCGATAAGATCTTATACAAGAATGTGACATCAAAAAACCTGATCAATATGATATACCCAACAATCACATACTATTTCTTTTACATAAAAGAACACAAACCAATAATGCCTATATTCCTTTTGCAAAAATACTACTGTATTTCACCAAAAAGTATTTCTTACCATCCAACTCTAGCTCTTCAGGACTATACTTAGCAAAAAAGATTAAATCACCTACTGATAAGTCAGTAATAGACTGCACTGAACCATTTTCCAATGTTTTACCAGGACCAATATCCAATACTTTTCCTGAACCAGGTTTTTCTTTTCCTGTATCAGGCAATACAATACCGCTAGCAGTCAGATTATCTTCCAATACTGCTTCTACGAGAACATACTCTCCCATTGGTTTAATTGTTTTCATACTATCAATAACAAACAAAGTAAATAGCTAATTATATCAATTTAAATAATAATTATGTTCGTTGATTTCTAAAATAGCACGTAGATAAATATAGTGCTATATATAATAAAATATAATCAGATTTCAAGAGAAAAATCAAGAAAAAAAACGGCTCACATCGAGCCGTTTTTTTGTTATATTTGTATATTATAATACATAATACTACCCTTCTTCCGTTTCTTCATCAGATCATCATAAATCAGTCACGATATCGTCAACATCACTATCCGTTGGTGTTGCAGCTTTTACAAGCGATGTTGCTCATTTTTCTTCTTGAAGTTCATCCACTACAATCTCTCATACGTTCTCAAGATTTTTAAGACCAAGTTGAAGAATTTTTTCCCTTCTCTCCATATGAATCGATGCAATTTGTTCTTTATTGAGTGGTACGATATTTTGACATAATCACTTGAACATATTTGCTAAGTAATAGTACGATTCAGGAATTCCATATACTTGTATTTTCTTTCATTTGATAATTGATTCATAGGTCTTATTTCTTCAAGTAATATCATCGGACTTGATTGTGAGCATCTCTTGGAGGGTATGTACAGCACCATAAGCTTCCAATGCCCATACTTCCATTTCTCAGAATCTTTGACCACCATCTCTTGCTTTACCTCACAATGGTTGCTGGGTAATTAATGAGTATGGTCATACCGATCTTGCATGGATTTTGTCTTCAGCCATATGTTCCAATTTAAGGATATACATATATCCAACACTGACTTTCTGATCAAACTCCTCACCAGTTCTACCATCATACATTATAAATTTACCATCTAACGGAAGATTCGTATCTTGAATAGTGGATGCTAAATCATCAATTTGGGAATTAGACAATCATGATTTAAGAAGACTTGATCTATCATTATCAGATAAATCACCACTAAAATAATGTTTTACCTCATCAACACCAAATCAACTAAACAATGGTATCGCAAAGTTGTATCAGGTTATCTTTGCTATTAATCACATATGCGCCTCAAGAACCTGACCAATATTCATACGTGACACTACTCACAATGGATTGAGAATAAGATCGATAGGCTGACCATCAGCGGTATATGGCATATCTTCTTCTGGTAAAATAACGGAAATAATACCTTTGTTTCCATGTCTTCCTACCAACTTGTCTCATACTTCAATTTTTCTATTGGTTGCAACAAAAACAGTTATTTTATTTTTTACTCATGCCATAAGATTATCTCATTTTTTTGAATCCAAAACTACAACATCCAATACCTTTCCTTCAATTCACGAAGGAAGATATAATGAACTATCTTTTACGTTTTTAGATTTTTCACCAAAGACCGCTTGGATTAGCTTTTCTTCTGCAGAGAGCTCTCATTCAGATTTTGGAGAAATTTTACCTACTAAAATATCTCATCATTGAACAATAGAACCAATACGAACAATACCATTTTCATCCAAGTTTTTGAGTTTAGCCATACTAACATTTGGTATGTCTGGCGTTGTTTGTTCTGGACCCAGTTTGGTATCACTTACCTCAATTTCAAATTTTTCAATATGAATAGAGGTAAGATTATCATGTTTTACTAGTCTATCAGAGATAATGATTGCATCCTCATAGTTATATCCTCACCATGGCATAAATGCTACTTTCAAATTTGTACCAAGTGAAAGTTCACCATTTACTACTGATTGACCTTCTGCAAGAATATCTCCTGTTTTAACTGATTGACCTAATGTAACTTTTGGTCTAAGGTGTACTAATGATTTTTGGTTTGACATCGTATATTTTTGGAGATTATACTCCTTGATCATATTTTTTTTTGATCACAATTTTTCATATTGTACTTTTACAATATAATCTACTCATCAATACTGCTCATCTGATGATTTTTTTCCTCATACATAAATAACTTCACCTTCTCATTCGGCATTGATAACTGATGTGGTCATTCTAACGATATCCTTTTCAATACCAGTTCCTACCATTGGAGCTTGTGGCAATAATAATGAAACTGCTTGCTTTTGCATGGCAGCAGCCATCAAAGCACGATCTGCATCATCACGATCCAAGAAGGGTATACTTGAAGCATCGGGAGAAAACAATTGAAATGGGGATAAATCAATATGTGTTAAATCATTAACATAATACATATCAATTTTTGGGCCAAACTGATCAAATCATCTAGCAGGAACTCTCCTTGGTATAATATTACCATGATCATCAAGCTGGAGTGTTGATTCGCCAACCGTATATTGATAGTCATTTTCTGGTGAAATAAATTCAGTTTCTCCTGTAATATATGGTCTAATTTCCAAAGATGTTTTTTTTAATTGTTTGAGAGTAGCGATAATCTGATCTACATTATCAACAGTAATATAGCTATCTTCAGCAACAATAACTTTGCCTTTTGCGTCAACAACATTTTCTTCTAAAATTCTTCATAGAAGTGATTCTTTAGTAAGAGAAATATGTTTAGTAACCTTTATTGCGGGGGTTTCCAAGAATCAATCTTCATTTACTCTACTATACAATGCCTGATGAATAACCAATCAAATTTGCTGACCTTCTGGGGTTTCAATAGGACAAATTCTACCATAGTGAGAAAGATGAACATCACGCACCTCAAATTTAGCTGTTTGTTTTCTAAGTCATGAAGGTCATGATGCAGTGATTCTTCTTTTGTGTTCTATTTCAGATATAGGGTTAGTATTTGCTGCAAACTGACTTAATTCTGATGTTGAAAAAAAAGATTTAACTGCACTATCAATAATTTTGAAATTTACAACATCAACCAACTTAAGTTGTGGTCTGACAATAACATATTCTATCAATAATTTTTTAAGTTTTGCTAAATGACTAGAGGTAAGTTTAATCCCTTTTTCAATAATTACCTTACCTTCATGTTCCACATTCTCCAACAAGATAGTTCACAATAAGCTTTGAAGTTTATCTTCATCTGATTTTGCTTGTACTTGTTCCTCCTCATCCTGTTCGACAGTGATAGGATCAGTGTCGGATCATCCTTCATCATCATCCAATATAATATCATCAATCTCGTCTTTTTTATCTTCTTCAGTTTCTAAAAGATTAATTCTTTGCTCCAAAGGTAAAACTGATAGTTTTCCTCTTGTAGTTTTTTGAAATCTTTTGAGCGTTGGTTGAAGATACGAATACAATAACTCACCCATTGTTCTAATTCTTTTATTACTAAGGTGATCAGCATCATCTGCAAAAAATCCTTTTTTACCATTAGCAAAATGACAAAGATATTTTATAGATTCCACAATATCGTCAGCATCAATATGATTTATATCTTTACTTCTTGATAAATTGAGCTTGGCATTTATTTTTCTTCTTGCAATACTTCCCAAGAAGATTCTTTCAGATTGAAATAACTCTCTGATGTACTTGATAGCATTTTCAACATCAACGAGTTCGCCAGGTCTTAGCTTATTATAAATAAATAATGCAGCATCTTCCATATTACTTGTGCTGTCTTTTTTAAGAGTATATGCTATATAGTCAAAATCCTCTTCATCAAAAGCACCCACAAATAATGATTTAATTTGCTCGTCGGTTTCAAAACCAAATACTCTTAAAAGAGCCGTAATAGGAAATTTTCTTGATTTATTAATTCTAATAGTAAGCTGGCCAGTTTTTTCAGCGGCAATACTAAACCACGAACCTTCTTGTGGAATAACTTGAAAGCTAAACGAGTAGTCTTTTCTATCAAATTTATAAAATATACCAAATGATCTGATAATCTGATTAACAATCACATTTTCAACACCATTAATAATATATGTACCAGCTTTGGTCATAAGAGGCATTGTTCCAATATTTGCTCTACCAGAATAGAGATTCTCACCAGTAGATCTATCTACGAGATCTACCGCACAATTAACTACACCACCAAATGTTAATTCCTTCTTTTTTGCATTATTAACAATCCTATCAAGTTCAGCATCAGAAATTTCTTCCTTATTTCACAAAAAATTTCTGACTATCTTAACATCATTAATGACTAAGGATAGTCTTTCTCATGCAATATCTTCAATGGGACATACTTCTTCAAATAATTTAGGGAGGTAGTAATTTTCAAATCTATTAAATCATTCTTTTTGAGTCAACAAAAGATCAGGAAATTGAAAATCAATATCCATTCTATGAAGGGGTCTCAAAAAAATTCTGTTGTCTGAAAAACCAACAGGTAGTTTTTTTGCTACAGATTTTGCCATATCGTAGAATAAGTTGAAGATAAATGAAACAAAAACAAAAGACTACCAAAAGAATATATCTTTTGGTTATTTAGTTTTTTGTGGAGTAAGTTGATGCCTTCCTTTAGCTCTTCTGCGTTTTAGAACATTTCTACCATTTTTGGTCAACATTCTAATCATAAAGCCATGGGTCTTAAGTCTTTTGGACCACTTAATTGTTCTTGTTCTTCTCAATTTACTAGCCATGAGAATAAATTGTAAAAATAAATAAAATAGCACACTACGAAATTAACTATGGTTTGTTATTTTTTAACATAAGGTAATAATCCTAATTCCCTTGCCAAAATTGTTGCTCTTCTGATATTTTTTTGATAGGTGACATTATTACCAGTATATTTTCTAGGTTTGATGTAACTAAACCTATTACAATAAAAATGCAATAAAGGAATATTTTTCCATGTAATAGCATACTCTGGCACAATGAGCTTAGGTGATTTTTTGATTTTCATGACAATAGCGAATATAATAAATAATTAATTATTCTCATATGGTTTCATCCTGTTTATCTTGTTGTTCTTGTTTTTGTTGAGCGGCATCCAATAAATGTTGTTTTTGATCTTTTGTTTTTTTTGCCTTCTTTTCTGATACAACAAGCTTACTCAAAATATCTTGATACTCTTCCTGGATATCTTTAAACACAATCCATTGATCATGTGATGAGCGAGCAAGAAATACTGATCTTAATATTCATTTCATCAAACTCATCTTTTGCTTGATAGTGCCAAATAAAGTAGGATCAATTTGAATACAATATGAAACAAAATAAGCCTTAGCACCATACTTGAGACCATGAACATTATACACTGTTTGGTATCCAATATCATCTTTTTCCTTTATGCCTCCAGGAAACAAAGCTTCTATTTGACTAATCAATGACTGAGAGTCCTCAGAAGACAATGACGGATCAAGAGAGATAATAAGTTCATACAATTTCATTAGTGTAGTATAAATAAAGGTAAAATAAGGTTTCTAAGTAAGATAATATATTATAATTCTGGCGCATTATTTGATTTTCTAATAATTCTAGATCACACTAAAGAGGATAATTCATCATTATCTCAACCACCAATAAATGATTCAATGATATACCATATATTCTTACTTTTTACATGGACTGATGAATATAATGCAGCACTAATTGATGTTGTAATGTGGTTGCCTTGATCTTGTAACCTTGTAGCAATTAATAATTTAGGCACTCCTGTTATTTTTTTTTATGTTTATGGCAGCGCTGTCTACATATTTATTATGAATTGTTAACTCATGAGGATTCATTGATGTGATTATATCTAACTATAAATAAATAATTCCTATAAAACATTTAATTCCCAAATCCTACTCTATCAAATCAGATCAGAGTTGCTTGATTTGCTATAATGTCTTTAATCTTTTGTGATTCATCACCCACATATCCTTGTTCCAATAACACTATTTCAGAGTATTTTTTATTTAGTTTTCATGCAACAATATTAGGAATAACTGCGTCTGGTTTACCAGTAGCCCTTACCTCTTGTTCAAATTCAGCTTTCATGGTATCAAGCATAGCAGTAGGAATAGACTCGATAGAGAGATAAGTTGGATCCATAGCAGCAATTTGCAAAGCAGCTTTTTTTACTCCAACTTCTGCTTCAGATCAGATTATATCATAATACACTGCAGCTATTAGTTTGCTTCATGCATGAGTGTAAACATATACTTTACTTGAAGGTAGTGGTTTAACCAATAATCATACAACTTTCATATTTTCTCATAGAGTACCAATAGTTTGAGCTATACGTTCATTAATAGATCACACAACTGACTCAGGTAGTGTCTCAAAAGAATTTGTTTGATGATCAATCGCTAGTGTAAGAACATCCTCCATAAGTTGATCAAAAAGCTCATTTTTTGCAACAAAATCAGTCTCACATCATAGTTTAAGTATTGCAATAGTATTATTTTGTACTTTGTAAGCAACTTTTCCTTCTTTTGTTTCTCTATCTCATTTTTTACCAGCACTAGCAATTCATTTTTTTTTTAGTAATTCTTGAGCCTTAGTAATATCTCCTCATGCTTCTACCAAACATTCTTTACAATCTTTGAGGGAAGCCAAGGTCATATCTCTAAGTTGTTTAACTAATTCAACTGATATATTCATATGATAATAATGTTATAATATAAAGAATAATAGATCTACAGATATCATAAAAAGG
>DAOQQF010000034.1:0-11235 GCA_035333525.1 Candidatus Absconditabacterales bacterium
CTGTTATTGATGTATGTAGATGTTATTATTAGTATCTTAAGTTAGCAACACCCTTTTTTGTTTGATTGTATTTGTGTTTTATCTGGTATTTGTATCAGGTTTTTTTATACTTTGAGCGTTATTTATTCTTATTATTGTTATTTTCATGATAGAACGTATACTTCCTATGGGTTTGCTTTTGGATGAACAAGGACATATTTTGATGCTTAAAAGAATTGATAGGCAGACACGAGAGCCTATCAAATGATGAGTACAGGAAGGAGAAACAGTAGAACAGGCTCTTTACCGTGAGCTAAAAGAAGAGACATGAATAGACTCATCAATGATAACAAAATCGGTATTTCTATGAGTGTATGATAGAGCTCATTCGACTGAATGAAATACTGAAGATATTCTGACTCATGTTCATGTATATATTGTATGAGTGCCTTGAGTCAAACCTGTTATTGCCATCAATAATGACCCAATATGAGGAGTAGATCATGACGATTATAGGCGAGTTCATTCATGAGAACTAGAATTACTTCCGATCGACTTCAAGGATTTTTTTATGACCATACGACAGTCTATTAGTCATGAAGAGTATACCTGACATCCAGTTACTCACGATCGTCAGGATTGAAAGGTTGTAATACGTGTTATTGATAGAGATGGACAGGATTTATGACTGTTCCCAGCCAGTAAACATGAAAGTATTTTGGATACAGCTGAAAAACATAATATTGATATAGGGTATAGTTGTCGTAGTGGAGCTTGTTTTGCGTGTGCTTGTCATGTACAATCAGGTTATCCTCATATTGATATTGGAAAGTTTGGATATCCTTTGGTAGATGTTGATGAGTGAGACTGTCTTACTTGTATTTCAGGCATTAATGACGATGCTTGGGATTGACCCCAAAAGGAGATCATTATCAAGAAATTTTAATTTTTTTGAACATATATTATGACGCATAATATTTTGGAAAATAAAGAATCCATAACGCAAAATATTAAACAAAAGCTTTGATTTTTGAACCAAAAAGATAGTAGCCACAAGTTGAATCTATATCGTTTTTCTCATATTACTGCATTAAATAGACAACATATAATTGATCTATTTCAATCATCTTTTTATACTACTTATAAGGAATGCCTAGAAGACATTTTTCAGTTTAGTTTTGCAGATTATAATTGTTTGTTTGTGGAGCCTTGAACCAACTCTCAACATTCTGAAGAGATATTTATACATAAATTAAAAAAAGTATTTTCAATGATTCAAAAGACGAATATCGATACATCTGCTTCAGAAAAAATCATATTACATCGAGCTGATTTTAGAGTAATTGATAGCAATTTTCAATGATTGATTAAGAAGTTTTTGATAGCATACGACCCTTCATTTGATCGTAAAAAGAATCGAAGTATGGTCTTGAATAGTTATCTCAAATCAAAAAATATTGATATTAATCTTTATTGACTAAGACTGAAGTCTCAAGTGTGACTTAAAAAACATCATATGAAAATGACTACAAAAAAAAAGATTTATTATTATATAACACACCCAGACCAATGTATGAGTTTGATACATAAAGTTGATATGTTGACTATCGGTGATAAAAAATATTGTTATACTTTTATGATTCTCAAAGCCTTGTGATTGAGACATGATAGAATTATGAAAGAAAATGGGCAACAAATACGTCCTATAGATAAGTTAAAACCATTATTGGATCAGTATAATATTGTTGTTCTTTCTTTTGGTGAATATAATAGTATAAAATATGAGTTACTCATTGAATCATTTAAACAAAAGATACTTCCTTATGTACAACAGCGATCTTTAACTACTTTATCTAACTTTGATCATTGATTATATGTGCATATCAAAAAACACTTTCAATGAGATTGGTTGAGATTCTTATATACTTATTTTGAGTGAGAGTATATCAAAAAATTTAAATTTAATACATGAAGTAATATCCTTGGCAATCATCAACTACCAAATAAGAATAACAATCTTATATTTATAGATGATGGATTTACTCCAGAAGAAGAATATATTTTCAAAGAAAAACACCAAATTTTAGATAGCGTTGTGTGTTGTTTGGATGAAGAAGAAAAAAAAATAATTGAGTTGTTTCAATCATGAGTATTAGAACTATTACCTCATATATTAATTGATAAATTAAGATCCAAACTCAGACATAAATGAGTCTATTCTGAATAGTATCATAATTGTTCTTTTTAAGAATGATACACTATCATTTATGATAGTATATTTTTTTCACTTGCTGTTTTGATGTCATCTATTTTGAGAGTTTTTTGTTCTCATTGAATTTGTTCTGGGACATTGAGTTTGCTTTTTGCTAGGGCGATATCGATTGGATCAATGGGCGTAGTGTTTGCTTGATATTTTACTTTTTCATCCAAGATATAGGTTTGAATCATCTTTGCAATAAAAGGAATAAGTGTTAACTCTGAGACTTTGAAAAAGGCTATGACAATAAAAACGACAAAAATAGGCATAACTGCAACCAAGGCGATTCATTTACTAATACCGCTTTTTACCATTTGATTTCGTAATCACAGTCATAATGATACACCGAGTGCTATGATAAGTAACTGAATCAAGGTTACACGAAAAGGTCCCACTTGAAATGAGATATTGAGCCATCATCCATCGATATGTTTTGGGAAAAATGTTTTCATAATTGTTTATTGGTTTGAACCTTCTAAAGCCTCATCATCTCTTCTTGTTTACCTTTTACTTCATCATCTATTGTCTTATTGAACTCTTTAACCATTTCGTCAATCTTTTTTTCTCGAGCTCATTTATCGTTTTCAGAGATCTCTTTAGCTTCAAATTGTTTCTTGATATGATTGAGTTGATCATGTCTAAGATTTCTGACACTAATTTTAGCATCTTCTCCGTATCATGAGGCTATTTTTGATAGCTGTTGTCTTCTTTCAGTAGTAAGAACTGGGAATTTGATCATCAGATGATCTCACATGTTGGTAGGATTAAGACCCAAGTTTGCAACCTGAATTCATTTATCAATCGCACTCAATGCTGATTTATCTCGAGCTTCAACTCTCAGAGTTTGAGCATCTAGTACACTTACACTTCCTAATCAGCTTATCTTCATATGTTGATCATATGATGGAACATAAACTTCTAAATTTTCGATAAGTTTTGGATTTGCTTTACCAACTTGTAAACTTGCAAATTGTTCTTCCAAAAAACGAAGTACCTTGGTGAGTTCAGTATGAAAAGAATGAGAGTCAAACATGGATATAAAAACTAAAAAAATAAAAAGTTAAAAATAAAAAGTTAACATATATAAAGATTATCAAAGAGTTGCTTGTATAAAGGATTTTAATGTTGACCATCGTTTTTTTGGAGATCATAGAGATGGTTTTGGACAAACGTCACTTCAATTGACATGAAGAATAATTCCTATATCATTGGTGCGCACATTGGTAATTTGATATGAATCCCTATTTTTTATAGCTTCAAACAATGATTGTGTAATATAAATTCAATTCATATCACTTGATGTATGACTTTTCCAACTACACGTACATGGCGGGTTTTTGGAATGATCTCCATGATTGAATCTATCATGATTATCGTCCAAGATCTCTACAAAAGGATAGGTCATAATATCTTCAGGTATGCGCCTTTGATCCTCTAAATGATTAATATCTTCAGGTGTTAACTTTAGTTTGATGTGACCATAATTATTTTGTATGCAATATTCAAATTCCATAATGTTTATTGATAGTAAAATAATAATTGAACTATTTGATAAACTGATATACCATCATAATGAGTACTGTCATACCAATAGCTCATTGTACAAGCCAAAACCTCATTACAATATTGGTTTCAGAGTATCATAATTTTTCAAAAAGATGATGCAGGGGAGCTATGAGAAAAAGTTTATGTTTAAATACTTTTTTTCGAAATATTTGGAGCATACTTGATCATACTTCGAGTCGGAATACTCCAAAGAGAATAAGAAAGGGAATAAGAAATCATATTTTGATAGAAATGAGATAGACAAGTGTTGAGATTAAACCTCATAATGCAAGTGATCAACTATCGCCCATAAAGATTTGAGCAGGATTAATATTGAATCGGAGATATCAGCATAGCATGCCTATAACAATTCCTATGACTGCAGTAGCCAGATATCGTCATAACCAAAAGGTAATCGATCCAAAAATAGCTAATACAATAAGCATCATACCAGACATCAAGCCATCTAATCCGTCAGTAATATTGATTGCATTGGTTATACTTAGTGTCAAAAAGAACGTAATCAATATATAGACGATAGAAAATTCAAAACTCATACTTCATAATTCGATAATCTGACGACCTGTATTGAGGATATAATTAATAGGTCGTAGATCGATTGTGTTTACCCCTAATTTCAGATTGAACCAGTAGGATATAAAGAGCGCACAGCCAATCATGTAGATTAGTTTAAATTTTGCTCATAGTCAATTTGATTTGGTAAGTCCTTTGAGTTTGATGTAATCATCAATAAGTCATAAACATCCCATGCCAAAAAAAGCAAACAAGATGATATAGGTCTCTGATCTAGAGATTAGTGTATGATTGATATAACCCAACTTTGCTCCTATCCATGATCCTATGATCATAATTCCCATTACTATAAAAAAAACAATTCATCACATAGTTGGAGTTCCATTTTTCTTTTTATGAAGTTCATTGAAAATAACTGCTTTGTCTCCGGTAACTGACTCTTCACGGTTAGTAATCCCAAGTTTCATTTTGCGTAACAGTGAAATGACACTCGGATAAATAACCATAGTCAGAAGAAATGCTCCCAAGGAACAAATGATAATATAGTTGAGTTTTGATAACATGTGTGATGAAGAGATAATATCTTGATCACTATATGAGTTCAGTAATAACTTCATTGATTAGTATCTTAATTTGATCTTCGATGTCAGATGAGAGTTCTTTTTTTGTATTCATGAGCTCACTCAATGAGCTATAGCTTGTATCTAATTTTTCAATAATTCTTAGTTCAACTTGTTTGATTTGTTCTGTTGTCAGATTATCGATATATCCATTGATTCCTCAATACATAATCACTGCTTGTTTATAAAACTCAAGCGGTTCTCAATGTGGTTGTTTGAGAAGTTCAACCAGTGCTTTTCCTCTTTCGATTTTTTTTCTTGTTGTGTCATCGAGATCTGAAGCAAACTGAGCAAATGCTTGAAGTTCACGAAAATAGGCTAGTTCCAATTTGAGTTTGGAGGCAACCTTCTTCACTAACTTGGTTTGGGCCGATCATCATACACGAGATACGGATAATCATACATTGACGGCTGGTCTAATACCCGCATTAAATAAATCTGTTTCCAAGAATATTTGACCGTCAGTAATAGAAATAACATTAGTAGGGATATATGCCGATATATCGTTTGCTTGAGTTTCAATGATAGGTAGAGCGGTACATGAACCAAGTCCATACTCTTCATTGAGTTTCGCTGATCTTTCAAGTAATTTTGAGTGAAGATAGAAAACATCTCATGGATATGCCTCTCTTCCCGGTGGTCTCCTAAGAAGAAGAGCTATTTCTCTATAAGCATTAGCGTGCTTCGTAAGATCATCATAGATAATCAGAGCATCTTGACCATTATACAAAAAATACTCTGCTAAGGTGATACCAACATAGGGTGCGATATACTGCATTACTGCAGGAGAACTTGCTGGTGCATTGACTATGATCGTATAATCCATAGCTCATTTGGTTTTTAGTTCTTCGACGATTCTTCTAATTTTACTTTCTTTTTGTCCAATTGCTACGTAGATACATTTTACGTTTTCTTTTTTTTGATTCAAGATCGTATCAATTGCTATAGTTGTTTTACCCGTTTGTCTATCTCAGATTATCAATTCTCTTTGTCACTTTCCAATAGGGATCATACAATCAATTGCCTTGATACCAGTTTGGAGTGGCTGATGAACTGATTTACGAGTGATGACTCATGGAGCAATTCTTTCTACTGGGTAGATTTCTTTGCTTGTGATAGGTTCTCCACCATCAATAGGAGTTCCTAGACCATTGACTACTCTACCGAGATATTGCTCGCCAACGGGTATAGAAAAGACTTGACCAGTAGACTTTACGATCATGCCTTGTTTTATTTGATCAACTGGACCCAAGATTAAGGCTCATACTTGGTCTGTATCCAAGTCTAATACAAGACCTTGAAGTCCAGACTCAAATGATATAATCTCTGAAAATTTAACTTGATTGAGTCCGCTAATGAGCGCTACACCATCTTTGACTTGGGTTACTGTTCACTTTGTATCTCGAGTATCGTGCAAATTTGTTTGATCAATACTTGATTGAATTTTGGATAAGAGTTCTTGGACAATAGACATTGATAGAGTATGATAAAACAAATATAAATAATAGTGTTTTTTTATTCTTTTTTCTTGAAGAACACTCAAGATAGTGAATTTGACTCAATATGCAAGAAAAAAACTTACTCTTGAACGAGTTTTTTTGCTTCTTGTGCGGAGATGCCAAGTTGTTCTGCAACTGATTCGGATCTTTGAGCCTTTTGAATAATGGTGACTACTGATTTGGGTGCGCGAAATATGAAGCCATCTTCTGTTTTTCAGACTATTTCTCATAAAATGGCGTTATGTCAGATACATCTTCATTGTTGGTTATTCCATGTAATGGTATCTCATTTTTTTGGATATCATGTTGTTTCTTCTAAATATCGATATCTTTCATATACAACACTGCATTTGAGTTTGCCACATCTGCCTTTGAGTTTTTCGATATCTCTTCATTCTAATGATTGCATAACTACATTTTCCATGTCGATAGTAGGCAATGCTCACATACTACAACATCACATTGGACCACAACCACATTCGGTCAACCATTCTTTGGCTTGAGGATGGAGTCTAACCATATCTCTAGCTCCTACTTGATAAAAGAAAAAATTAAATGGAATAAGTGGACGAAACTCTTTGAGAAACTCTATGAAATTCAGTCTTTCTTCGCAATTAAAATAAAAGTAAGCTGTGGTTCCATTGATATCAGCTCTTACGCTAATGGGTTTAGCATTGGGGAACTGTTCTTTGAATTTTGATTTAAACAGTTCATAGTATGGTTGAACTTTTGCTTGAGATTCAATAAACTTTTGTTGTTCATCTTCTCTGGGTCTACGCACAAATTGTCACTCTTTGTATACGTCACACACGTAGCCGATGTTGTGTCCCAGCATATATTTTATTTTATTATCTTCGCTAATACTATAGATAATCTGATCACCTGGTTTGAACTCATTGACCGATTGATCAGATTTGAGTTGTACCAATACGGGTTTGATAGTTAGTCGATCTAGAACGTAAAGCATAGTATATAATAAGTGAGCTAAATTGTTTCTATTGTAATTTTGTTGGTAATGCATACAAGAGTAAGTATTTTATTTAGGAAGTGCTTGATATAATACTTTGTGTAGTATGATATTTTTTATTTTTTTTATCTTGTGTGATAAACGATCATGTCTGTATGAAAAACTCCGCCTATGAGATTGGACAGGTATTGCTCAATGATTGGTATTGGGTCGAGATCAGATGTTGCTACATGGTGTAAAACTGGTTCTATCACTGTTGATAATCAGATTATAAAATATCCTGATATGAAGACACCACGATGATCAGTTATTTCAATTACTACTCCCTATTGATGAATTATTGCTTTTGAGTGTAAACAAGCGGTAACGGTTTTACTTCATAAACCAACCTGATATGTGTGTAGTAATTTGGATGAAGGAGGCCACATGAGTTATTCCAATTTACTCAAAAATTGTCCTTATCGAAAATCGCTTCAAGTAGCGGGTAGACTTGACCAAGATACAACTTGATTGGTTATTTGTACCAATGATGGCGATCTGAATCACCGTATTATCTCTCCCAAACATAAGTTGCCTAAAACATATATTGTTACTTGTCTTCATCCTCTGACTGATGATATGAAAGATAAGCTGATATGATGAGTAGAGTTGGATGATGGTTATCAGACACTACCTGCAAAGATTGATACTATTCCGGATGAATGGCTAGTAAGTACACCATGGTCTGAGGAAGAACTGAGTCGTATGTTTGCTCTTACCATCATAGAAGGCAAATACCATCAAGTAAAAAGAATGCTCCAAGCTGTAGGTAACCAAGTGATAGCTCTTCATAGATGGTCGGTGTGACCTTGGAGTGTATCCTGACTTGGATTGGGAGAGTGGAGATATATTGATGAAGCTGATAGTCTATTTTAATTTGCATTTTGGGATTGTTTTCAGTATTATCGAGATAATACATAAATAACTCTGTTTTAATTCTCTCTATCTCATGACGTTCTTAGCACAACATTTCCCTTATGGTGATGATTTTACCAAAAATCCTACTACTGATTTGACTGATCCTTTGAAACAAGTAGTTACTGAAAATCAAGGTCAAAACGATAGTTTCATAGAACAAGTATTGAAGATTTTTGGTTTTAATGTCGGTGAGCAATGAGGAGGTAATCAAGTCATTACTATCTTTTCATATATTCAAGGAATTGTTAATATTGCTTTATCGTTATTGAGCTTTATTAGTCTGATTATCCTCATATACTATTTCTTTCTTATTTTTTTCTCTTCTGAAAAAGAAGGTGTTGAAAATGCCCAAAAAGCCATCAAACGCGTCACCTATGTATTGGTGATTATTGGTTTGAGCTGGCTTTTTGTTAGCTTTATGTTTTGGGTGGTGAGTAAAATCATTGGATAGTCTTTTTTATCCAATACGAACAAGATGTGGCTTTTCGTCTTGCATAGTAAGATGATAGAGTTCTCCTGCTTGGACAAGTGAAACTGCTGGTTTGAGAAATTGAGTCACAGTAAGTGTGGTGTGTTCATCAAGTATACGAGATCGTATATTGGTTAGTTCATCAGCTGTAGTTCCAATGTTATAACGATCAACAATATCTTTACTTATATGATGAATAAGTATTTTGATAGCATCTTCATCATAGAGAAAAACTTGTTCGTCGTTTTCGATGCCTTTTTCTCATTGGTTATTATTGCTTTTCAAGGTTATGAGTTGGCCATCTGTATTTTTTTTGGTAATCAAAATAGCTGATTCTTTATGGTCCCCCAATAGTATATCAGGTTGCGTTGGATAGAGTTTTCTGAGTATCGCTACATGATCAGTTAATGTATAATCATGTTTACTCATAAGTAGATTGATATGTCCACAACCACAGTGAAACTCATCTGATTGATGACGAGTATCATGATGGACATGACTATCACTGTGAGCATAAACTACCTTATTCTCTATCCATTGATGTCGAACTTGAATACCATCATTTCATGTTAATTCTTCGAGCGCTACTAATAACATTGCATAAAGACCAAACTCTCATCATGGACAATTAACTACCAATTGGTGAGTAGGACTCATGGACGATCTGCCGTCAACGCATCTGATTTGTACGAGACCTTGGTCGTATAAATTGATAAGCTGATCACGAGTATAGGTGTAAACATTTGACTGATCAAGAAGTGAGTGCATGAGATGATTATAGTATATATAAATAGAAAACTATTGTGTGTGTTCTTATAATGATGTACTAATCAATGAGTAAGGTTTGTCTTTGACCAATTGTTGGACAGGACCGAGATTCTTAGCGACTGTCATAAAATGTCTTTTTACTTGCTTTGCGGTTTTTTGTCTACAAATTTCAAGATACGATCTTCGCATGAAATCTTCAGTTGAGTAATTTTTATTATGAAGTATGACAATTGTTTTGATAGCTAGATTGAGATTTGTATTATTTTTACTTCTGAGAAAGTCGATAAAATGGATGAGTTCATGATGCATAATTACATCTGTTCATGCTTGATCAGCAGTAAAAAAACTTACTCATTGGAAGGTGTTGTTTTTTACTGTTTTGATAATTGTTTTGCCTCATTGTTCTATCGATTCATTGGTAAACAAGATAAATCCATCCGGATTGTATCATCATTGTAGTACTTCTAGTTTTCATCTTTCGTATGACTGTTGAACCATCGATTTGAGTAGTCATACATCCTGATCAGTTGTTTTGAAATCATCTCACAATGTACCATCCAATGGTGTTTTATCCAAGATAAGCTGAATTCCTCAACATTTGATATGGTTGATATTTTGGTATCATTGTTGGGTATTCTGATCAGCATATCATCATGATGTGGTATCTCCATCATGACAGTATCATCAACCCATAAGTTCATAGTATTCATTACTGTACGCTCTGATCAGATTACCATATTCTTCGTGATTGATTATTCTTCTAATAGTACTTCAAGGTAGATTAGTTCCACAAGCTCTCACACATCATATAGTCATATTGAGATGTTGGGCAACTCTCCCTCATACTGAGTTGAGACAAGGACAATCTCCATTGTGACGACGACAGTCTACGCATACTTCGGGTTGGTTATTTCGATAACGCTGATGGGTGAGATGGTCAGTGAGATCAATTTCTACGATATTTTCTGGAGTCAAAAAAGTTTCAATTTTATCCCTAAGCTCTTTATTTTCCTTGATATTGTCTTCTTGGAGGGCTTGAAAAACTCAGCGTCTTGAGAACTGATATTTTCCTCCACCTGTTCATCCAAGATTGTGTGGATAACGGTTAAAAACTTCATGTATTGGCACGATACGATTCATGGCTTTAACTATGGCAATGTAAAAAAAGTAGAACTTCTATTAGTTTAATCATACTCATAGTCAAGCGAAAAGTCAAAAAAAAACAGACTCAAGGGTCTGTTTTTTGAAAATGAAACAAGATAGAATAAGATGTTTACTATTATTCCTTAGTTTCCAGTAGCAATAGTTCAAGTAGTTTCCATGTTTCCAGTAACAACTACATCTCCGGTAGCAACAGTTGTTTCTTCAGTAGGCATGGTTTTTTCCATAGCTCCTGTTGATTCTACTGTACCAGTGTTAGTTTCTTCGATCATTTGAGTTGGTTTTTTAGCACAACCAGCTACCAATACTGCAACAGCCAATACCAATAATACTTTTTTCATAATTTTTCTAGTTCATTAAAAAATAAAATAATGCTATAGACAATATAAAAATGACCTGATAATCAAGTCATTTTTTGAACTCATTTTGGTGTTGCTAACTTAAGATACTAATAATAACATCTACATACATCAATAACA
>DAOQQF010000035.1:0-11010 GCA_035333525.1 Candidatus Absconditabacterales bacterium
TACGACATGGAAGAGGTCCCGAAGTCTCGGGATAAATATCCTCAGGAAGCTCGTCAAATGCGGTCCAGTCTCCTTATATCTTAATACCCATTGCCATCATATCCTCTTTGAGTGTTTGGTTGGTTTTCAGAGTATCATTTATTTTATCAATAGTATACATAATAGAACTGTGATTTTTATGAAAGTAAGAACCAATTTTTTCGAATGTTCGCCCAAAATGATACTTAGCGACCCACATAGCAATACTACGCGCCAAAACAAGCTCTTGTTTACGCGAATCTCCTATCATATCATCTACAGATAGCCCATAATATCATGCTATCATCTCCACAATATGGGCAAATTCATTATCTTTTGATTTTTTACGGACTGGTGTTTTAGTGGCAGAGGCAATAACTCATCTCGACTCATATCCCATAGACCTCAGAACGTAATGGATATCCTCAATAGTCAATGGTTGGTGAGTAAATGCTTGTTTTGTAATAAGTGTATTGGTTATACCTTCTAATTCCCTGATATTGTCAGTAATCGTATCAGCAATAAGTGTATATCACTCATCAATCAATGTAACTCACCTTGCTCATCGCTTAGCACGCAAAATAGCCACTCTCGTCTCAAAATCAGCTTGAGTAATTTCACATAAGGTACCCAATGCAAACCTTGTTTTAAGTCTATCTTCAATATGAAGCAAATGTCTTGGTGGCTTGTCTCATGAAAAAATAACCTGTTTATGTTTATCTACAAACTGATTAAAAAGTCATAACAAGATATCCTGACAAGCATTTTTATTTGCTATAACCTGAACATCATCCAAAATCAACACATCAACATCATCAAACTTACGAAGAAGCTTATTAACGGTATTATTTTTTAATCATTCAATAATATCGGTAACCAACTTTGAAGTAGGAAGATAAACAACAGTCTTTTCTGGAAAATGATTCATAATCTGATTGCCCGTTGCTTGCAATAAATGCGTCTTACCTAATCATACATTGCCATGAAGAAAGAATGGATTATGAGCAATTCATGGTTGAGCAACTATAGCCTGAAGAATAGAATATGCAAATTCATTATTTGGTCATACAATAAAATTAGAAAACTGATATTTGGTATCAAAGAGTACACCAAAGTAATCACTCAACTGATCTTTGTGTTTTTCATATACACGTTCTATGTCATTGATCTTTTTTGCAACTTGAGTTTGTCTTTCTTTTGGTATATCAAAAAGAGACGCTATTTCCACTCAAGGTATACTCGCATCAACAATTAATGTAAGCTGATAATGCGGGTTATAACACTCTTTGATAGCATTAACAAGATCAGTATAAAAAAACTTCTTAACCTGAGAGAGTACAAAATCATTGGGAGTTGCAACAATGATCATGTTTGTTTCTTCATTGATTGATTCAATACTACATTTATTCAAAAATCATGAAATCTTCTTACTATCATGATACAAAGCAAGATGTTTGATAATCTGAATCCACAACTGGGTAAGATGATCTAAAGACATACCCTATGTTAATTTTTTATAAGCTCAAATCAAAGTCTTTTTGCTTGGTCGAGTTTAGTCTGATTATCGCATTGTGCATATACGCACCATCACTTACACAATCAAAATACATAATCATTACACAACACACCTTGGCGAAACTGGCGATCGGTACAGGTTCTAAATTGGAGATATTGTCTCAAATAGTGAATAAGCTTTTTGAGTTGTTGAGTATTATTTTTGGGTCCGATATAAATCGCTCAATCATTGACTCTTCGTCTAGTAAGTGTCAATTGAGGAAATGGATGATTGGTTATTTTGATATAAACATAACTATTGTCTCATTTGAGAAGTCTATTAAAAACCGGTTGATGTTGTTTGATCATGTTGGACTCAAATATAAGAGCCTCTTGTTCTGACTGACATTCAAAAAACTCCAATGAATGAGCTTTGGACAACATATCTTGTTTCCATACTGAACCAGGCGATATATACTGTGATATCCTTTTTCTCAACTGTTTAGCCTTACCAACATAGAGAATAGTTTTTTTACTATCACGAAAAACGTAAACTCATGGTGTCATAGGAATATGGTCTAATGTTGGAAGGGTAAACATGATATACAAAAATAACAAATCTTATCGTGATGCAATTTCTCTGAGCATAAAATCTTTGGCGTAACGTTTGAAGTTATCCAGACTATTTTGATTTTCTATGAAAAATTGTATATCATTAATAGAGCGATCAAAATCTATGGAGTTTATTTTTTCTACCAACAATGTTTTTAATATATGGATATCATCTACACCATCTACACATCATAAATTGGGTTTGATTTTTTGAGTCAAATATCGAAATAAATCATATATGTCTCTTCATTTAAATGTGGCTCATTTTCTCTCATTAGTTCGTGTTCTATATAATACAGCGTTCAATTTGGTTCACATCAGATCGGATATGTTCAAACTTCTTATAAACAAAGAAAGATCATATTTTTGTATGGGGAAAAATTCAATATGATAGCCTGTTGCAAATTCAAAATTATCTGATATTTCAATTTTGAGGTACAAGTCATTTGAATTTTCAAACTTAAGATCAAAATGGCTGAGCAAATCATGAAATTTGAGAGTAGTACGAAACTTTTGATGTTTAAAATCACAAACAAGACCAATTTTTGCAAAATATGATTGTAATCAAATAGCAAGTTCATCTTGATAGGTAAATCATATACCTATAAAATCTAAATCTTCAGATAATCTATTGAGATTATGACAAAATCTCATAGCAGTCCCACCATAAAATATCAAACTACCAAATCTAGAATCATTATATATATAAGATAATATATAAGTTTGTAAGACTTCTTTAATATATCAGATCTTAATATATGTTTCATGTTTTTCTGATAGTATTTTATCGATCTGTTCAATAACCATCTAATGTTTGTAAAAATGATAAAATACGATTCATTTTATTGGAATTACATCTGGCGATATATCACTCAAATCTTGTAATATTCAAAATATCTTTTCCTAGATTTAATCTCAAGTTTTCAAACCGTGATAACTCTCGTATCGGTTTTTGGAGTCGCAATCGATCTACCAAGGCCTTCTCTGGATATGCTAATATATAGGGAAGGTCTCACTGTTTTTGAACAATATGATATCATCGAAATAAATCTTCTTTGATATTACGATATGTGGCTGTAAATAAATTATTTTTTATAGTGAGTCATTTATTTTTGGTGATCAATCATATAGTATAAGTTTGTTCTGGTATAATTTGATTGAAACTCAATATATTTTCCAATGAAATATAGCTATTTGGATACAATATATAAGTTAGTATATAATTTTTTCGTGGTTCAAATTTTCATTGGTATTTGATTTTTTGTATATAATCCGATGTGACATAATATCATTTTTTGATACGAATGATCCATCATGATGTAACCCACCTACTAGTATATATATTGGCTTTTTTACTATCGCCAAAATACTGAGCCAATGTTCAACTGGTAAAATAAGCTAATGTACTAAGTTTATTCAACAATATGTTCATTTTTATATCTGATAATATACACGTATAGTATATATACAGAAACAAAAATATTTTTCAAGAGCTTATTGCTTGATAAGATTATTACTTGAATAGGTTATTACTACCTATAAGTCAGATTATCAATAATCTGAAGCATAAGTGATACCAATGAAGTATCAAAAGAGAACTTATTATTTTGGTAAATACCGATGATATAACTAGTGAACTATTGAGAATCAAGAACATGAGTAGTTTGTGTTTGTTATACAATCGGTATAAGAAGATCAATTAATGAAAACATTACTTTTTGTGGCATTGCTCTAGGATAAAATGCATTGCCCGACTTAGTTCTGGACTAGAAATCTTGATAGCAATGGGATGGGTCTTGTATATGATGATATACAAACTCTGCCCCACAACAAAAAAATTGATAGCATTATCTCATGCGGGCAGGTTTCAGATAATAGACAAATCAGTATATATATCCAAATGCTCCATAACCAATGATCACTGGGCTATATAGCTATCTACTTGTATTTTATGTAAAATGAGTTGTTTAATAAATCATGAAGTATATAGTTTGGTTTTTTGATTAGATGACCATTGAGATTCAAACGTATTAGTGGCAAAAAACTTGATATTCAATAATCCTTTTTTTACTATCTCATCCTGCATATCTTCAAACAAATTAGATAAAGCAGACGATCATTCAAATAATGCAATCTTGGGAGTTTGTGAGTATTGATTGGTAGATATTTGAGAGAACTGTGTCTGTATATAAGCGAATTCATCACTCAGATTATCCCACATCTGAGATTTTTTTTGCGTCATCTTTTGCAAAAGTCATATATCTGATACTCGGAAATGCTTGACTCATGATTTTATACTTTCTAACATAATACCATCATTGACAAATTTATTGAGCGTCTTATACGTCCACACTCTCTCATGACCGGATACTGATGCTATAATACTAGCTGGCTTTGATCACAGTCTGTACGAGGTAATATAGATATCCGCTTCTTTATCATGATATCACAGTTTATTAAAATATTTTTTGATCTCTTCCATGTGTTGTAATTTTTTTATTACAGTAAATAATATGAATATAATATAATCAGATAGCCATAAAAAGCAAATACGATACGATATTACTACAAAAACATATTGATTTATGTTATGACATTATTACAGATAATGATATCTACTATTTGACAAAGATATATATTATATGTATATTATTTGTAGTTTTAGAAAACGTATTGAGAGTTATTTATTCATATTAACTACACTATCTTATGACGAATAAAACATATTGATGGATTGCTTCTTGATTATCAATTCTTATGTATTGATCAAATCTAGATCAAGCAAGATTAAATATACTCTGACACAAAGGATCAGTTATTTTACCACTATTTGCATTTTTTGCTGCATTATTTCGATGCATTTATGCAAAACGAGATTATAAAAACCCTATCACATGGTCAAATTCACTTGGTATTATAACAGCCCTTATATCAATCATTACGTATTTTTTATAATAATTTTTATATCATCTATCATAAATTATGACCGACCCTATCATCCAAACCAAAACCTGTCGCCACTGTCAAAAATCATTTGATATTACTCAATGAGATCTGGATTTTTATGACAAGATTAGTCGCTGATTACCATGATATCAAGAATCTCCCCACTGAGAAGGAGAGGGGTCGGGGGTGAGGATTCCTACTCCCACATTGTGTCCAGAGTGTAGACAGAGAAGAAGGTTATCATTTCGTAATGAAAGAAATCTCTACAGAAGAACTTGTGATGCAAGTGGTAAGCAGATTATCTCAATATACTCACCCGATAAGCCTTACAAGGTTTATGATCAAAAAATTTGGTGGTCAGACAGCCGAGATCCTATGAGTTATGGAAGAGATTTTAATTTCACTCGTAGCTTTACTGAACAGTTTGGAGAGTTAATGAAGGAGGTACCACAATTACCTTTGATTAACGATGATTGAAGATTGAGTGAAAATTGCACATTTACCAATGATTTTGCGCTATGAAAGAATTGTTATATGTGTTTTCATATGTGAGAAGCTGAAAACGACTTATATTGTTATTTTTGTAATACATCCAAAGAATTAATTGATTGTAATATAGTTACTTGATGATCCTCATATAGTTATGAATGCATTATAGGAAGTAATTTATATAAGTGTAAATACCTCATAAAAAGTATTAACTGTAATGAATGTTTATATGGTGTGCAATTGTCATGATGTAGTAACTGTTTTTGATGTTATGGATTGCAAAATAAGCAATATTGCATCAACAATGAACAACATACTAAAGAAGAATACTTTCAAAGGATCAAGCACTTAGAAAAAGAAGACTTTAAAAAATATTTTTTTACCATACCTTGAGTTATTGATTTGATAAAAAAACCATATATAATAAACAGTCAATCATACGAATGAGACAATCTTATTAATTGCAACCAATGTACTGGAACAAATCTCTTTAATTGTAATGGGGTAAAATATGCTGACTGATGTGATAGATTAATAGATTGTTATGATGTATTCTCTGTACGAAAATCTGAATGATGCTATGAATGAGTTACTCCTGACAACTGATACCAAGTACAACATTCAATTTACTCATGGAATTGTATAAATACTATATATACAGTCAGTTGTCATAATTCTTCCCATCTCTTCTGATGCGTTGGTCTTCGTAACAAATCCTACTGTATTTTCAACAAACAGTATACCAAGCAAGAATATGAAGAACTCGTACCAAAGATCATTGCTCACATGGAGTCCACAGGGGAACGAGGAGAGTTTTTCCATCCATCATTGTCTCCTTTCTGATACAATGAAACCGTAGCACAAGAATATTTTCCTTTACAGAGCATTACAGACAGTTCAGAATGACTAGAAATAAGAGATCTAAATAATTCTATAAACTTCTGAACATTTTGATATCACCGATCAACGTATGAAGCACCAAAACCTGTTTCAGACAATGTTATCCAATGAAAAGATCTACCTGCGCATATTGAAGAAGTAGATGATAGTATTCTTCAGTCAGCTATTGCTTGTGAAGTAACAGGTAAGTTGTTTCGTATTCAACCACAAGAACTTGTCTTTTATCGTAAACATAATATTCCATTACCACACAAACATCCAGATCAAAGACATCTAGAAAGATTAGCATTGAGGAGATAAAGACACAACAATAAGGACACTACTCCATAGTGCGTAATCATAAAACTTCGTTTTATGTTATTTATTTCCCAAGATTCCATAAGTGAATAGGGGCAATAATAAACTTCAAGAGTGATGAGTAAAATAAGGAAGCAAAGAATTCTGAAATACAATCTGTATTAATATTGGAAGAAAGCAAGTCATCTCTATATATTTTTTTCAGATTATCAAGTATAAGATGCATGCCATGACCAAACTCTATTGAAATCATCGGGTAATCAATTATAGGTCAGGGTATCTTTTATTTTATAATTATATATGTATGTCTAAATTTTCTCTTATTGCATTGGTTGTAGCAGTTGCAGTTGTAGTTGCATGATGTGGTTTAATTAAAAATAAAAACACATGAACAAAGACAGATTCAACTCCCACGTCTGACACTTCTGCTTCAAACATCGTAGAAAACGGTGATTCAGTAGCTGTTGATTATGTAGGTACACTTGAAGATGGGACGCTTTTTGATACATCAATTGAAGAAAAGGCAAAAGCCGGTAACAAACATAACCCAGCTAGAAAGTACGAACCACTCAAATTTGTCGTATGAGGTGGTCAAATGATTGCTGGTTTTGATGAAGGAGTTGTGGGTATGAAGTTGGATGAAACCAAAAAGCTCACCTTGCCACCAGAAAAAGCTTATGGAGATCCAAATGATCCAAAATACAATGTTCCTATGAATATTCAAACATTCAAACTTGCTGGTATTGCTCCAGAAGCAGGTAAGTCGTACGATTTTGGTGGTCAAAAAGCAAGAGTGGTAAGTATTAGTGGTGACCAAGTAATTGCTAATTTTGCTCCTGAACTTGCAGGTAAGACATTAATATTTGAAGTCACTATAAAAAGCATTACTAAAGCAGTAAAATAAACTCCTAACAATATTGATATCAATTTTATTAACCCATCAATTGAAATTGTTCATACAGTGCTACAATTTCAGGTGGGTTTTTGTATTTTGGAAACTTATGAGTCATTTTAGGAAGTTGCAAATCAATACTATCGGCTACTACTTGATTCGTCGCAAACCATTGTCCGATTTGCTGTTCTGAATATCAATTATCCACCAAAATACCATGCACTTCTTGTTCACTCATTATATGATAATCTCATAACACCTTTCTTCTGTCTTGATCTCTCATCAGTTTTTGATCTTTAATAGCAAGAGCAACCTCATAGGCAATCTTATCTTCAGGATTTATATAATGAAAGTTAGTATTAACCACCAATGGTATATGAAACGCATCTGATAACACAATAAGCTGATCATTGAGCGGACGCAATGTGGGTTCTAGACGATATGATTGTGCAGTCATATCCAAATACAACTGTCCTCAAAAGAGTGGCTGAAGAGTTTGGAGAGATTGTTCAACAGCTTGTGTCTGACCTGACAAGATGAGCGAACCAATCCATGAACGAGGTGATCATACCAAACATATCAATCCATGAGAGTGTTCTTTGAGGGTTTGTATATCAATAGTAGGTATTTCATCCATTCATAGGGTGTTAGCAATACTCGTTAATGCAAGAAGATTGTTGTATCCATCTATATGTTGAGCAATAAGAGTAATAAATTGATCCACAGAAGGACGTTTTCAGATAATGCTCGAGAGTGTAAGCTCTATCCCACAGATCGGTTTTATGTCAGCCTTTTTTGCTTTGGTATAAAACTCCATAATACCGTACATACCATGATAATCAGTTACTGGAATTACACCAAAACCTAGTTCCTTTGCTCTCACAATTAAAGGTCCAACTTGACCAATTGCTTCCAAAAGACTATAGTGACTATGACCGTGAAGATGAACAAACATGAGGAAATAATATTATTTCAATACCTTACTCCAATAATTTTTCTACATCTGGCACCGCTTTGATATCTTTATCTGCTGGCGGATTAATAAGATCAAATGGTTTAAAATTGAAAAACATATTGAGTAGTCTGCCAGGGAATAAAAGAAGTTTTGCATTATAACCAGCAGCCATATCATTGAAGTCTTTTATGGCAGTTCTAATTCTATTTTCAGATCCTTCAAGTGTTGTATAAAGGTTGGTAAATTGAGTATCAGCTTTGAGTTGTGGGTAAGCCTCAAGATTTACCTTAATACCTCACATAGTACTAGCCAACAAAGAACTAAATTCAGATGATTTTACATCACCTTGACTAACCATCGTATTGAGTTTATCCAAATTTGCCGATTGGGTTCTCAATGAGGTAACGCCGATCAATGTCCCACTTTCATACTCAGCATATTTTTTTACGACCGCCGCAACTTGTGGAACTAGGTCCTTACGTCTGTCATACATATTATTGACTTGAGCTTGAGTGCTATTGAGAGCCCCCTGATTGCCAATAACACCATTGTACCATCATATAGCATATAATCAGACCAATACAACTACACCAATAATCCATCCAAATGTTTTCATCATACAGTAATAATATAAAATAAAGTAGAAACCGATTTTATCGGTTCATTATCCATTATTCGTTTTTCAGAATCCAAGCACCAATAATACCCGCTGTTTCAGTTCTCAAAATTGTATCTGAGAAGGCAACAAAAGAGAAATCACGTTGTGTAAAACCTTCAAGCTCAAATGATTCAAATCATCCCTCGGGTCCTATTACCAATGATTGTATTGTTTTATCTTTCATTTTCAAGTCGACTCATCATTGGTAGGCAATACATGAATATTTAGGTAATCACTCAAGCGAAGTAATAACATCAATCGTAGGGACAATCCAGCCCCACGATTGTTCCGCTGCTTCAGTAATGATAAGTTTCAGTCTATCCATTTTATGTTCACTAATGGTTTTAATAACCGATCTTGATGCAAGCCAAATACTGAGTTTAGTAACTCACAACTCAGTCGCCTTTTGACACATAAGTTCCATCTTTTCTCGCTTATTAGTCATAGCCATAATCAAATGAGTTGACTCTTTGGACAATGAAGTAATGGGCTGCGAAGTAACTTCAATAATAGTACCATACAAGGATGTTTTATCGTACGTATTCAACACTACACTATATCTTGTGGTATTTATTTGTACCACTAACTGATCACCTGTCTTATATCTCAATACTTTAGTACATTGGTAATATACCCTAGGATCGGTAATCTGAATATCGTTTTTCTGGATACAACACAGAGTGGTATGAAATAATTGCATCAAGTTTTATTCGACAATAAAAATTAAATAATAAATAATCATAGACAGTATATTATCAGATAAGCTGACTATAGCGCTGATATACACAATCCCAATCAACCAACGTTCGTCGTCCATTAATATAGTCTCATCTACGATTTTGATAGTTAAGATAATAAGCATGTTCCCGTATATCTATTCATAGTAACGGGGTTTTGCCTACCATAAGTGGGTTTTCTTGATTGGGATAGTTAGTAATAAGTAAGTCTTTACCATCATATTCTAACCATGTCCATCATGAACCAAACAAGGTTGATGCCTTGGTTTTGAATTGAGTTTCAAACTCTGATCGTGAACCAAAATGATATTCAATCAATGAAATCAATACCGTTCATGGCATAGAACCACCAGGTTTTATAGTTGATCGATACACATTATGATTATATAATCCGCCACCATGGTTTCTCACAACCTGTTTGAGTGGATCAGGAAGTTGATCGATACCCCCAAGTAGTTGCTCCAATGATCGTGACTCATACTCAGTACCTTTGATTCAGGCATTAAGTTTGTCACAATACGTTTGATGGTGCTTGGAGTAATGAAGCTCAACCGTATGTGCATCAATCATCGGTTCCAAATCATCATATCAATACGATAATAAAGGCAATACAAACATAATCATACGTATACAAAATAAATTATTTCCCAATAACAATATATACTAACAACACAAATCAAACAATCGTATTAATCCAAGGAAACCAACGATACAATTTGGAGATATCATGAGTGAATGATCGAATAATCATAATAAGATATACCGATCACAATATGATTGACCATACTCATAAAGTTGGCAATGCTAACATGATAGCTAGTAATACACAGATTCGACCAAACCATAGTGTTCATTTTCTACCATAGAGTGTTGCTACTGTATCAATACCAGCATCTGTATCTGCTTGTATATCAGGTATTGCTGAATATGCATGCATCCACATACTCCATACAATAGCTGCTCCTATCGCCATCCATGAAACATTATCTCATCATCATACATAATATCATAT
>DAOQQF010000036.1:0-10676 GCA_035333525.1 Candidatus Absconditabacterales bacterium
TAAGAAGCTAACACTTCAATCTAAATCGACAACAACAAAAAAAGCGTATAGTGCCGAACAGACACTTGAATACGCTCTTGATATAATATCCAATGCACATTATATTTTCAATGAATGAACGATAGATGAGAAACAAACGATACTGGAACTTGCGTTCGGTAAAACGATGAGACTAGATCTTTTAAAAAGAACTTTACCGAACTCGAGAGAGACGAGTATCTATCAGGCTTTTCAGCTCGCTGATTCACAAAATGTTAAGAAACTGGAGATGACGAGTATCGAACTCGTGTCCAAAAAGCATCATACACATATACTACCATCATAGATTGGATTTAATAATTCATGAATTCGTCTCCAATCAAACATTCATGAATATGGTCATTGTTTACTGTACTATGACCAAAACAGTGGTGAAGGTTTAAGAGCACTTTGGGTATTTACAACCTGTCTTGAACACTACTCAAAGTTATCACGTTGCTAGGCAGCGTGTGCAAATTGATACGCGTTGTATCTGTTTGCAAATGCAGATAAAGATCTTGCATGTAAGTTTTTAATAGATCTCCCGAGGGCTGGTTACTATCATCCAGGATGGCAATGGGCACAATGGGTTTTCTGTCAAAACCAAACATCCCCGTATTGATTGTATATATTAGTAATTCAGTGTATCTTTTGTATTATATTACGCTTTCAAGTTTAATTGTTCAGTAATAAAGGTGTATCTTTCCATATTGTTGTCTTTGAGATATCTAAGAAAAGATCTTCTTTTTGCTACTTTTCTCAAGAGTGATCTTTTTGCATCTACATCATTTTTATTGGTAGTAATGTGAGATTGAAGTTTAGAGATATCTTGAGATAAAAGCATAATCTGAACTTCAGGAGAGCCATTGTCTTTAGCGTGTCTTTTAACATCTGCAGTAAGTTCTGTTTTTTGAGTTTTAGCCATAATGTGAAAAAAATACATAATAAATAAGCCGATACTTTAGGTGGCAAGACCAATAGTATGGTAATAATACTTCATTATAGAATTCATTTGCCCAGGGTGGGAGTCGAACCCACACATCCTTACGGACACCAGATTTTGAGTCTAGCGTGTCTACCAGTTTCACCACCTGGGCATTGATTGCAGATAGTGGTGAATAACACTCCCTAATAATTTTTTTAATGAACATTGCAATGGAAGTTTTTGCCTTGAAAATTTTGAATGAGAAGATTTTCTTCAATTCAGTCTATCATGTATTTTCTTATTTTTTTTCTTTTTATTTCCTTGATTTCAGAATATGTTTCATTATGTGATAGGATGTTTTTTATTTTTCTTTTTTTGTTATCATGGTATTTAATTTGAACAAGGTTACACTTATGGGTAGGGCTACAGCTAATGTAGAAACCAAAAAGATTGAGTGAAGTAATCTATCGGTGGTTAATTTTACTGTTGCTACCAATAGCCAGTACAAAAATGCAAAGGGCGAGCTTATTACCGAACCAGAGTATCATAAATGTACTGCCTATGGTAATAATGCCGACACTCTTGGTAAATATCTCACCAAAGGAAAAAAAATTTATATTGAGGGCAAACTAAGAACCAGAAGACGAAATGATACTAATGGAAATCCTAGGCAAGCTACTGAAATTATTGTTCAAACATTTATATTTCTGGATCCCAAAGCGGATGATCGTATTGAAGATCCTGATAGTGAACCTATTAAACAAGAAGAATTTGCACCTGTACAAGACGATACAGCATACATCCATGCGGATAATCATCCTGCATTTTAGTTTTTATCTTGATTTTGAGGTCTTATTATGTTTATATGAATTGAGACGATAATCTGACAGATTAAAAATATGAATACTCTCTTTGAACGTCCAGAGTGAATGTGAGTAGATCGAGATCATGAGTATGTGTTTTTCTTAGAAGAGTTAGAAGAACTCTATCGTGAATGATGTAAACCTCAAGACTTAATAGGCTCACTTGATGCACTGATTGATATTGTGGTATTTGGTATATGAGTATTACATAAACAAGGTGACGATATTCAGACTATCAGTGATCGCATTGCATCATGATGATATATTGATATTCGTAGTATCGATTCATCAACATTGTATCGTCTTCGTATCCAAGATATTCTTTATACCGTATTAACGACTCTTGTAAGTCTGATATGACCTAGACTGTGTATAGAATTGTTTGATGAAGTCTATCAGTCTAATATGAGTAAACTCAAGGATGGAAAACCTATACGTGGTAATCTCCCCTGAAAATTTGGTAAAAACCCTGAGACGTACTTCAAACCTAATTTATCAAAAAGATTACTTTGAGATACTTAGTTATCTTTCGAGAGTTTATCAAAGAAATACGTAATCGACATTGAGAAGAAAAAATATTATTTATTATCTTATTATATACTTATGTTTGTATATCAAATTATTACGTGTTATGATCATGAAAAAAATCCAGTGTATGGTCTCTTTTTAACCACAAAAGGAGATGATGGGCAGATTATTGTAGTTGGTTCTGAGCCAGTAGGTTGATATTTTGATTCGGTAGAAGAGCTCACATCTCAGCGAGATCAGCTTACTTCATACCTCCAAGATATTAAATCGGGAGACCAACAACCACTAGAAGAACAAGATGTTGAATTTATCGAATTTGAAGATGACTGTGGAGATGAATGTTGTGGTGGTGATTGTAATTGTGATGCTCAATCATCTTGTGATGATGAAGAGTGTTGATGTCAACAAAAACAATGATGATCTTCATGTGCTTGTGATGGAAACTGTTCTTGTGGTTCAAAACATCATAATGGTCGAACATCTTACCAAGAATAAGGAATAACATACTTTGATTTAAGATTATGAAATACCTACTTGCATTCCTAGCTTGATTTATGACTACCCGATCGGCAACGAGTGTGTTTGCCCAAGAGTCATTGGTATGACATGGGTTTGGGAGATGAATCATTTCGACTATGTTATTGTGGGCTGAAGAAACTCAGAATACCTTATGATCTACTACGTGTAAAGCTCAGATTATCTGATCATGATTACAGATGAGTTTGTGATGTGTGTTACATAGAATGTATCCAGTGATACCTTTTGAGGAGTCGCTTCATTTAGTACGAGATCATATTGATTCTATTGATCGTGTTTATGATATTGCCCAACCCTCATTTGAGTTTTCATGAAGTAGATTGTATAGTTCTCGCCTTGAACGTATGTATGATATTGAACATACTATTGATTCTATGAGTTCATGGGAGCGTGTAGTTCGATCAATGACCAACCAAACTATTACTGTTCCGCTTTCATATATAGCGTATCGTCAACTTAAAGAGTATGGTATTGTTGCTGCTGATAGAGATATATCACTGTATGGTGATTGTGCAAAACAAAATTTTATGGTTGGTATGAAAGCAATGGAACATATTATACTTGATTCTGGTGGTACACGGAATGCCAACAAAACATTTGCTTACTTATCATGATATTGTACATGATTGGAGGATTGACCAACATATATGTTCTATCAATGAATTTGTGGAGTATCAAGTATGGCCTATAGAGCGAGTTTATTAAACCCATCAATTGATATTGTAAAGAGATCCAATCATACCAAGTGGTATACCAAATATTATGGAGATATTATCTACGGAGATGATGCTTCATTATATGAAGATATAAAACAATTTGAAATTCGCAATAATTCAGATCAACTCTTGATTATTAAGTCAAAACTTATTAGTGGGAAACCATATCTGGTTTTCTTGCATCCCAAACCACTTCCCTCGACCATTACTCTTACAAAACAACAAACATGACCTTTGAGTGCTATGATAGCTCGTTCTCGAATTCAAGACGGAGAATTACAAAAACAACAATGGTTTAGTAACTATAGTATAAAAACCGATGCAAGTAATTAAACCTTCCTCATATACTGTTCAACTCATTCATAAAGAGTTTAGTCCAAACAATCAATGTGCTCTTTTAACTTATCAGTGTGAGTCTGATTTCACATTTTATGATGGGCAATTTGTCCAAATTCAGTGTATTATTGATAATCATATCTATAAAAGATCATTTTCTCTTGCTTCGAGCTCTATTCGTATGTTACAGACACATCAGTTTTCCTTATTGATAAAAAGAGTACCTGATGGATTGGTCTCCAATTGGTTGTTGGATGAACATCAGATAGGGGAGTGAATTACTATGATATGACCCCTTGGGCACCTCACTCAACAGTTGCTTCCATTGATATGTACTTCATATTGTTTGATTTGAACATGATCGGGTATCGCACCCTTGATTTGACTTGCTCATGGGATGGAACATGCTCAAACTCCTCATACATTGATTGTATGAGAAAGACATTATGACTCATTGATTCCAAGTATTGTAGATGTAAT
Organism: Candidatus Absconditabacterales bacterium; assembly: GCA_035333525.1. Lineage (GTDB taxonomy): Bacteria > Patescibacteriota > Gracilibacteria > Absconditabacterales > Absconditicoccaceae > CALMFT01. The sequence goes on from DAOQQF010000036.1 coordinate 4,404, forward strand.
TACCATGAGTTGATCCTATTGATCATGATATATAGCCTTATCACAAGATATTATATCGTGACCATGATATGCTACATGACATATTCAAGATATACTGAAACCATGGTTGCTGGAGCAGCACAATCTCCATACTATTTGATTTTTCATCTGCGGAAAACCGACTATGTGTCAGGAGGTCATTGATCTATTGATTCATCATGGAGTACCAAGAAATCATATCAAAGATGAGAGATATTAGCAAACACTATGAAATGGGAACAATCTTTTCAAATAAAATCCCCTTTTCTTGTTTGTCCAATAATGAGAGTGCTTTGTTAATTGATGTTGGTATGATAGGTGAGTAGTAATGACAGAGTTGATAGAGTACTGAGCTGAGATCTTGCAAGCAAATTTGTGCTTGTTCTCATGTTGTATTTTTATCCCAAGGTTTGATCTCATCGATATACTTATTTGCCCACAATACGAAGTCATGAATGTAATTTGCTGCTTGATTAAGTTGAAATTCATTATATGTAAGAGAGATAAGATGATGATATTCTTCTAGAATTTTTTTGGTTCATTCAGAAATCAGCTTATCTTCATATGCCTTTTTGAGATTGATATCTTTTTTGGTGCTAATAGTAATTACTCTATTTACCAGATTACCGAAACTATCAGCTAGGTGACTATTGTAGAGATTGACCAAATCTTCAACTTTGTATGAACCATCAGCATAGGTAGGTAGGCCTGCAATAAGGTAGTATCTCACTGCTTCAAGTCCGTACGACTCAAGTTGCTCGATAGGATCAATGGTATTACCTAGTGTTTTTGACATCTTATTACCATCGGGTCATAAAACCATTCCATGACACAGTAAGTGCTTGGTAAATGGTAATCATCATGAAGCAAGCATGCCTTGTCGAATAGCTCCTTGGAATCTGAGATTATCAGGACCAAATAATTGAATTCATGGTCGTAGTTGATGAACACGATCCATGTTGTCAGGATATCATACTGCTCCTATATAGTTACTGAGTGCATCAAACCATACATACATGACTTGATTTTCGTCGTTTGGAACTGGTATTCACCAAGGAAGATTTGCTTTATTTCTGGAGATAGAAATATCTTCCATTGATTGGACAAAGTTGATGAGTTCGGTGAGCTTGGTTTCGGGAATGAGACACTGATTGGATTGGAGATGTGCTATAAGCGGTTCTCTATAATGAGATAATCTGAAAAAATAATTTTCTTCCTCGTATGGCTGAGGTATAGTACCATGATCTGGACATTTGCCATCGATGAGATCTTTGGGTGTTTTGAATCACTCACAACCTACACAATACAATCATGAGTAGGTTTTTTGGTAAATATCACCATTCTTCATACAAGCATTCCATAATGTTTGAGCAACCTTGGTGTGAGACTGGTCAGATGTTCTATAGAGAGAATCATAACTAATCCCAAAATGATCAAAAAATTCTTTCACCAATCATGCATAATGATCAACAAAAGCTTGTACCTCCATACCTTGTTCGGTTGCTTTTTGAAGAATCTTCAGGCCATGCTCGTCAGTTCAGACATTGAAAAAAACATCTATTCATTGACTTCTCATCCAGCGAGCAATAACATCAGCTTGTACAAATTCGAGTGCATGACCAATATGAAGTTTAGAGTTTACATAAGGTAATGTGGTTGTGATAAACATGAAATAAACGATAAGCTGAATAAATGGTATATCTCTATCAGTAATCATTTTGCTTTCAAAATCCAATTGAATTAACGGATGATTTTGTTACACTTATTATAATTGACATATACGATATATTATTTTTATTAGTTATATTATGATAGTATGAAAGCAGTAGTATTATGTTGATGAAAATGAACAAGAATGCTTCCTATTACTAAAATTCTACCCAAAGAGTTGCTCCCAGTTGGTGATTCAATTTTATTATATGAGAATATTCAATCTATTTTCAATTGATGAATAGTGAATATTATTATTGTAACTACTCCAGAAAAAGAATCAATTATTAAGAAATGTCTTACTATTAATGATTCTTTAAAACAATATTCAAATAAAATTTTATTGAAAATGGACACTATTTTTGATCATTTATCTATTGAGTATATATATCAAACAAGAACCTGAACATGATGAGCATTATTATCTGTCGAATCATTGATGGATGGTAATTATATATTTATTATGTTTGGCGATATGCTTATTCATCCTGATTATCATATTATTTCTGATATGATTAGTATGTATAATGTGTATCAGTGACCCGTTATTGGTACTATGATGTTTCCTGAGTCATATAGATGAGTATATGGTGAAACAATAGTTGATGAGTACTGAATAATATCTACTACTACTGCAAAATCTGATAATCAGTCATGATTGTTTCGTATGGCGGTATGATGTTTTATACTTCCTATAACTGTATTTGAAGATTTAAAAATAAATAATAACTCAATAGACTCAACAAAAGAACTCTCTTTGATGACTGCAATCAATCAATTATGTAATCACACAAAAGTTTATAATTATACTATTAAACAATGATTATATGATTTTGGAAATATGAGAGAACGGCTTGCATATCAAGCTCAATTTTATCAAACATATTAATGTAGTATTATGAATATTGTTCATACCGATTGAAAAATTAAACCTTATTGGATAGCGAAATTTTATAATCCATTAGTTCTCAATGATTTGTGTTGTATACTAGAAGATCAAATATTTAATCCTCAAGGTATAAATAATTTACCTATTTTTGAGCATATTCAATCTATACGTCAGCAAAAACTAGAACATTGATATCCTGGTAGAAACTGTAGATTACATAATTGTATAATACATGATAATACTATAACCTTACAACTTCAAGAAATAGAATATGGTTGGAGTAGTGCTTTGTGAGGATCGTATGATATTGTAAAAGATTTATTAATAAGCTGAAATATGGACTATTTGAGCCATTGAATTTCTATTGCATTATGTATTAAAACAACTGATTGATTATATGTATTTGGTAAAAGACCACATGGTTCTTTTTTGCCCTATGATTTTGTAGGATGAATTGTAGAGATGCCATCAAAATTCAATGATACTAAATATAGAGAGATTTACGATAATTTGTCAGATAAAAAAAAGATCAATTTTTTATACACATCATCTCTCAAAGAACTGAAGGAAGAGTTATCGATAGGTATTAATGATATCAATTGATCTCCAACTTTATCATGAATTATAGTTGGTTGATTAGGTAGATATATTGCGGTAGTAAATATAAATGTTTGACTCACTATGCTGGAAATACAAAAACGTTTTAACCAACTAGAAGTCAAAGAATTTGATTCATTAGAATTTTTTACTCATACGGAATTTATACAATTTCTCTCCAATCAATCTCTAATTAAACAACTCATTGGAGAATGATTACAAAACACATTATAACTTACAAAAAAACTATGCGCCTCAACTACTACCAGTCATACCTTCAAATGATCCGCTTGAGCGTTGGTGTCCCAATTCGACAATCACTGTTTATTACTATGAGTGATGGTTCTACCAAGGATATCCTACGTTCTGGTCAAGAAAGTTGTGCTTACTATGTAAGCTGTATTCTCAAAATATTCAACTTAGCTCCTGCGACCTATGCAAATGTAGTAAGTCTCCAAAAAGAACTTATTGCATATGGTTGGAGTGTTATTGATCCTCGTACTCCTGCGGATCAGATTATCCCGTGATCGCTCATCATTCGAGCTCCTCATGACGGTTCTACCAAATGAGACATGTATGGAAATATTAGAAAATCCAATTATCATATAGGGTTTTATGTCGGTGATGAACAGGTTATTTCAAATAGATCTGATGGATTTGAGCAGGGATTGGTCGATAATCAGAATGCTGATCGTGTGCCAATGATACATCATTTTACCTATAATGGAAAGCGTGACATTGTTTCGGTGCTAACCTTCCCTTTTGAGATGAATTTGACAGAGTATGTGGCATCATTTCTCAATACTATGACCATCAATCATCAACTTGAAATACCACTCATAGGTTCGATATGACCATGGATTTCTGACAAACTCTGACTTGATAAGGATGAACAGTTACGAGCAGTTGGACTTGAAGAGGGTAATATACTCGGGAGGATCTGTGGGCCAGCCTGCATTCTCATGTGATATCGTTACATAACAGGGAAGTCGGACCATACGATGGGTGAATGTATTGCTCTTCGTGATCAAACTCATGGAGGGTGAAGATACCGAAATTCCACAGTTGGTCGATACCATCAGGGCTTGGTTGTACTAGCTCAATCATGGTGACTTGCAGCATCGAGGTGACATATTCATATTACTCAACATGATATATGAGACAAATTGAGACTTCTTGTGGCAGAATGTATTGATCAGAATAAAGTCTTGATCCTTTCAGTGAGTCCTGGATTTAACCCCCAACAAAGAGGATGACACCTTGTTGTGGTTAGGTGATACAATCGAAATTGATACCATGAAGAACTTATTATTAACGATCCTCTTGATCCAATGACAGAACGCGGTTTTTCAGGATCACCCGTTCCTGTACTTATAACTGATATTCTGAATTGTTGGAGCGGAAACTGGATAATAGTGGAGAGGTAAGGTTAGAGGTGGTTATAAACCCCCTTGTTTTATGGTATGTATTCTTAAAGATTTCTTAATTCTTCTATATATTTTGGTAGATGAAATGCATCTAGAATTTTTGTTACTTTTTTGGTAAATTCAAGATTATTGCTTTGGATAGCTTCTTGATATAATCCAATTGATACGGCATATCAATGTGGTATTGAAAATTGCATTGTCTCTTCTATTTTATCAGAAATATCATGTCATGCACGTAGTATTTTTTTTGATCCATATTCATTTTCATCTATATCATATTCTATACAAATTCTCTTTAGATCTATGGTTCGTAAAATAGCTTTTAATAAATAGGCATTATTATGTAGTATATTATCAGTGTTTTCCAATAAATAGTCATAGAGCTTTTTTGATTGAAATAAACTATGTTTTATAATTTCTACCAATCAAATCTTTTTTATATGTTGATTAATAGTCATTAAAAACCTCTTATCGATAATTATTTGATTTGGTTCATAAAACGATTTATAACTATGTTTGTAAAAATTATTTCACTGAATAGTGTTGATTCTTACTTTTCATCATGAGTTATCTGCCATTGAAAGCACAGTAGTTGGCACTAGAATTAGATCTATTTGTAATTGCTCTGCAATATATGCTCCACAGTTAGTTAATAATCATCATCATATTACCACCAAGGTTGTATACTTTTTTTGATACAGATTACTCTTAATAAAATGATTTAAGAATGATATTGTTTTAGTGTTTCATTCCTCAGATGTTAATAAAAAACAATCTTTATGAAGGTTTATAAACTTTTGAATAAAACTTATTTTACTTACATTATTATCTATTATAAAGCAGATTTCCTCTGATACTTTTCATAAAATTTCATCAAACTCTCACTGTACTATGAGATAATGTGATATTTTATTATGACGTGGATGATTATTTGGCACTCTAAAAGAAAAAAATATTTTTTGAATATTAAGTTGATCCATAGTATCAAACTTATTATCTATGGCTTCACTATCTTTTAATATTTTCTTTGTAATCATTGTATATATAGTAAATTAAATATTTTTTCGGGATATTATGAGGCTATATTCTCATAAAACTTTCAATACATACTTTTGATATACTCTGTTTTACTAGTTCCGATGTTGATGATATTGATTTATCCCTGTTACCCTCCGTATTCTTCTATCCGCTTTTTTTGATCAAATGTATATACTCCATCAAATCGTTTGATGAGTGTCTGAGTATCTTCATATGCATTTCATAAACATGTAGAGGCTCATGGCGATGGGGTAATATTGAAGATAATCTGATCACCAGTGATTTTTGCTTCTCACATTTCAAGCTTCATAGTATCCAAGTTGAGTATTTGTGGTCTGGTTCATCCAAGACGATAGCCATGTTCGATGTCACGATGAGTGATGGTTGGTATAATGGCTTTGAGTTCACGTACAAAAAGTCTCTTACCGATTCGTGGTATGTCATACCAAAAATTTACAAATAAGTATGGTCCTATCACACGGTCAAACATGAGTTGAAGAATGATCAAAAATGCTTTGATTCTAAATCAGAAGACCTTGAAGTACTCTCTAATACTTGAATAATTGTATCTTTCTAACATAAAGATACCTTTTG
>DAOQQF010000037.1:0-9934 GCA_035333525.1 Candidatus Absconditabacterales bacterium
TATTAGGAATCAAGAAAATGGGTAGTTTGCGTTTGTTATACAATCGGTATAAGTACCATAAAACGAAGTGTTATGATTACGGAATGGAAGAGGTCCCGAACTCTCGGGATAAATATCCTCGGGAAGCTCGTCGAATGTGGATTTTACAAGACCAAAGGATTTGATATGATAGGTAGTTTTTCATGAATTGAGAGTTTTTCCCCAGCTTTCTAAAATGTAACGTATTTTATTTATTGTTTTTTCTATGTCTTTCTCAAAAACCCAGTTTGATAAACTTCTTTCGATGACGATGCTTTCATTGGATACATCAACCTATGAACAAATGTATCATCAAATGGAAGGAATACTTACTTTTGTAGATACACTTAATGAGATTCAACTCCCTGATCATGTAGAACCTATCAATAATTATAGATCACTTGATCGTGAGTATGTTGATCATCATATTGATCTTATGCAAAATGTAGAACACCCTATTGCCAATAATATGATTCAGATCAAATTCAAAAGATAATCCTACTCAAACATTTTAAAATCCTCTGGAAGTGGGGCAATAGCTTTGATAGTGAAATTTCTGTGATCAAGGAAGGTATACTGGTGGCTATGTAATAGTTGTCTGGTTATCTGATACTGTTTATGCGCAATTCTATTGATAGCGCCTTGACCGTATTGGATATCGCCAATAATAGGGTGTCCAATATGGCTCATATGAACCCTGATTTGATGCATTCTCCCAGTATGAAGTTGACACTCGATGAGACTGACTGGGCCCAAAAGTGGATCTTCAATAATTTTGACGACGCGCATTCAGGTAGTACTCTCCAATCATTTTTCATGATTTACAAATACATGAGCACGACCGGATGTTTTATGAAAGCCTTTGAATAAGGGCATATTTATCATCATATAGGGTCATCATTTTTTGGATGAACGATCTCACCCATCTGTGGTTACAAATTTATACTTACGGGCAATCTGATTGGTATCAACAGCGCCCACTACTCGAGCTTGGTAGATTTTGGTGATGGTATGATCTCTGATGAGAGCATTGATATGCTGAAGTGCAGGATAGGTTAGTGCTGACACTAATACTCCAGAGGTATCTTTATCCAAACGGTAGGCAAAAGCAGGTTTGAAGGTACTATGTGGGTGTGAGACAGAAGTCAGAGTATCGTTAGATCACTCATGAGATTTGTTAGATAGGGAGTTATTAACTGCATACGCAAGGAGTTGATTCATAGTGACATCATGTTCATGGCCATTTCATTCATGTGCAACAATACCTACAGGTTTATTCCAAATCAATCGTTCATCGTCTTGATAGATGATTAAATCTTTCCAGGTAGTACCTAGTTTGTTGATAAGTGTCTCAATATGACCATTGTTGGTCTTGATAGACTCCTTGTTGACCAACTGATCATCGACAAGTTGGTGAAACCATATCTGATCACCAGCCTGGATGATATAGTTCTCTTTTCTAGATCTAGGTTTGTGGTCTACTGAATCATGAAGAACAATCTTGATCCACCCCTTTCTAATCCGATTGTAGATATCTTTGAGGGTTATGTGAGAGTATGGTTTGAAGTATTTCCTACATCGTCTATCAAATCTTTGGTTTGCTGAGTTAGTATCAATAGTAATCATAAGGTAGGATCAAAAGGTAAAATAAAAGATATTCTAAAGAGAATTAATAGAAATTGAATTGTATAAACTCATCGAGTAATTGCAAGGGAGAATTACACTATTATCGACCTGTGAGATCGACTTTGTTGTGAGATTTATAGTCTATGTGGTGTTTGATTACTTTATTGATAGCAAAAACTCAATAGGATGAACCCATTGAGTTGTGCCGCTTTGCCTCAACAACTTTTTTCATGAAATTGTTATCTACGATTACTGATAATTAAATCTAAATAATCGTTGTAGGTCATTACTGACCCATTAAAAATAACTAATTTCATAATTTTGAGTTTTGAGTACGTGATAATGATAATGAAAGTAGTATTATTTGTCAAATTAGATATTTGTTTTGTAACAAGAAGGGGCATATTCCTTGTTTAACATAGTACCGTAGTATTGATTTTCGTTATACTTATTGCTCATAAACTTAGTATCATCGGTGTCTTGTGGAATAAGTGCTATAAAACGAAGTTTTATGATTATAATATGAAGGAGGTCCGACCTATCGGGGTAAATCCCGAAGTCTCGGGATAAATATCCTTGGGAAGTTCGTCGAATGTAGATTTTACAAGACCAAAGGATTTGATATGATAGGTAGTTTTTCATGAATTGAGAGTTTTCCCCAGCTTCCATAATACTATCTCTCTTTGTTTCTTCCCTTGTTTTCAGGTCTATAATTATTATGATATGGGTATGGATGTTGGTCAGTATATCAGAGATCATCTTAATGATGAACAAACACAGGCTGCACTTCATGTAGAGAGTTCAAGTTTGATCTTGGCATGAGCGTGAAGCTGAAAAACCAGAACCCTTACTTACAAGATCGCTTATTTGGTCTATGGATTAGGGGTTTTTGTTGATGAGATATTTGCAGTGACATTTACTAATAAGGCTGCCAATGAGATGAAATCAAGACTTATTGAAATCTCTACTGACATTGTCTCCAAGATGAATACATCAGAATCAGGACTCTTTGGAGTGAATACAACACCTCCTGCATTTCATCGAATAGGTACATTTCATGGGTTGTTTCTTAGATTCCTTAAACAAGAAATTGAATACTATAAGTCGGAATTTCCCTCACTTGATAGATATAAAACTACCTTTGGAGTATACGATGATGGAGAGTCCAAGTCATTAATAAAAAGAATTATTGTCGCTTCCAAGTTAGAGTGAATCATCGAAGTTGATCCCGCAAGATCATGAATATCCAAACTAAAAAATCAGGGTATTACACCCACATGATTTTCTAAGATGCTTCAAGATCGTCAGGATTCACATATATTAACTATCTATACTGCATATCAAAAAGAGCTTCAAAAGGCAAATATGATGGATTTTGATGATCTTCTGCTTATCCCTTATTTGATTTTTAAATCCAACCCCGAAGTATTGTCCAAACGACAACGTAAATTTCAGTTTGTATTGGTAGACGAGGCTCAAGATACCAACTGGATTCAGTTTGAACTCATGAAGATGTTGACTTCCAATCATGGCAATATCACGTTTATTGGGGATGACTTTCAATCAATTTATCGTTGGCGTGGAGCAGTGATGGAGAATTTTCTCAAGGTTCAAGATATACGACCTGATATGAAGATGTTCAAATTACAAACAAACTATCGTTCTAAATCACATATTGTACATGCAAGTAATCATATTATCAAACATAATCAGAAACAATATGACAAGGTTGTTACTCCTCATCGCCAAGCCCAAGACAAGATTGTGGTGATGCATCATGGAGATGAGATTGATGAGGCACAACACGTAGTAGATCTGATTGCCAAGATTAAAGAGGAAAAAAATAAAAATCGAGATCAGTTTGCTATACTGTATCGTAAAAATGCTCTTTCTTCGAGTTTTGAACAACAATGCATTATGCAGAGTATTCCTTACAAGGTCTATGGGGGGTTTAAGTTCTTGGAAAGAAAAGAAATCAAAGATATTTTGGCATATGTTAAATATCTTTATAATCCAAACGACACCATATCTCTCAAACGTATTATCAATACCCCCAGACGTGGTATCTCTGATGAAACTATCAAAGTATTGGAAGATTATGCCGTTGTTCATGAGTTAACACTCGATCATGTATTACACGATCAGACGAGTATAACGTGATTATGACTTGGTACGAGGGCCATTGAATCATGTAAAAAATTCATCATGACGGTAGATTTTCTCAAACCATTGATCGATAATCTGACACCATCTGCACTGATAGAACAAATTATCAACACCATCAATTATAAGTCATTCCTCATGGATACAGAAGGTAAAAACGCTCAAGATAAGATAGACAATTTGGGTGAACTAGTGAATTTAGGATTAAACTATGAATGAATATAAAAACCCTGTTTGATGATTAATCAAGACAGGGTTTTTGTTATTATCTTCTTATAGTAACCTAAACTTCATATTATTGATTAACACCTGTTTCTGGAAGTGAATCAGGAGCAACAAATTCAAAGAGTTCATCTACTGCTGAATCAATAAGTTGGACAATTTTTGTTTTCTTAATATTTGAGATAATAGTCTCTAATTGAGCAATAATTTTTGATGGCGTGGGTAAAGGAACGGGTATATAAGTACCACCTTGTGTGTCTTTTATACTTCCAAGTTCTACTCCAAAATTATTATGTGGTGATATAGTATCATCTATTAATACATTGAAGGTCGAGTTTGGTATTACGATACTTGTATAAGGATCTGGTTGTTGAGTTGTTTGTTCATACTGAGCTGAGTCGGGAGCATAAAAAGGAAGGTTATTATAACTGATAATATGTGGTCCGCAGCCTATTCATGTAAAGTAGTAGTATCATGACATATTGGTAAAGACGCTACGAACACCATCAAGTTTGACCATGATACCAACTAATACTTGATCTACTCATGTTGTGAAGTAGTCATCATGATCGGTGTCAATATACACATATCCATTCACTTCACATGAGTATGCTTCCAGACCAAAGTTATTGTCTGGAGAAATAACATCAAGGGTTAATGGATTCATGGTGCCTGCAGGTATGGTTATAGTTACTGGAGTTGATTGTTGTGTGGTTTGTTCCATTTGAGCTGAGTCTTCTACATACATTGTCGTATTATCAAAAGTTACTGTATGTAACCCACAAGAAACACCGGTAAATTCATAGTAACCATCATTGTTAGTAGTTGTATTGTACATAGTACCATCAAGATATACAATCAATCATGTCATGGGTGCATCAACTCCACTGGTAAACAGATCATCATGATCCATATCAAGGTAAATGTATCCATTTACATCACATGGTATCGTCATAACTCCAAAATTATTATCTGGGGAGTAAGTATCTGCTAAAAATCTATCAAATGTTCATGTGACCGCATCAATACCAGTACTGATTGGTTGCTGAGTACTATATTCAAACTGAGCAGAACTATGATAATAACCAGTATTTTCACCAGTAAATGAAACAGTATACATGGTTTCACAATCAAGCCCTGTAAATAAGTAATATCCCATAGTATCTGTAATAGTGCTCGATCCGTTTGATAATGTGATAAGCTGACCAGTAAGTACGTAGTCACCAGTATCATAACTCATATTACCATTTACATCAACATAAACATATCCATCCAAAGCACATTGTGTTGGTACCAACCCAAAGTTATTGTTGGGTGATATGAGATCTACTATCAGATTATCAAATGTTCATGTTGCAATTTCAATAATTGTATTGCTTGCTTGCTGAGTGTTGTATTCAAATTGAGCTGAGTTATACTCGTAACCAGGAAGTGATCATGAAAGAGTGACTGTATATCATGAACTACATACTACACCGCTAAATTCATAGTATCACATCGCATCTGTGATAGTACTCATACCATTGGATAGGACAATAGATGCTCCTGTTAGTACAAGTTCTCATGTATCATAAAGGTCATTGAGATCCATATCTACATAGACATATCCATTTACAAAACACGTTTCTGGCACCAATCCAAAGTTATTATTTGGTGAAATAATGTCATTGGTAGGAATATCAAATGTACCTGTTGCTACCTCTATACCAGTATCAGTAAGCTGTTGACCACTGTATTCAAACTGAGCAGAACTATGAAGATATCAAGCAACATTTCCTGTGTAGTCAACTGTATAACCTGAGGCACACTTGAGTCCTGTAAATACGTAATACCCCATAGCGTCTGTAATAGTACTCAATCCATTTGATAATGTGATAAGCTGACCAGTTACTATTAGATCGCTTCCGCTATCATAAAGATTATTTACATTGAGATCGATATATACATATCCGTTGAGTTCACAAGTTACAGGTACCAAACCAAAGTTATTATTTAGTGACACGATATCATTGGTGGGAATACTAAACGTACCTGTTGCTACTACGATACCAGTATCAGTAAGCTGTTGACCACTGTATTCAAACTGAGCAGAACTATGATTATGATCTGCTATTATTCATGTATAATACACATCGTATCTCAAACTACAGTCCAATCAACTAAAGACATAGTAACCAGCCCCATTAGTTATAGTACTCAATCCATTTGATAACGTAATTGTTTGTCATGTTACAGCGCTATCGGTTCCATCATAGATATCGTTCATATTTGTATCTATATATACATAACCATTGAGTTCACACGTTGGTATAAGCCCAAAGTTATTATTTAGTGACACGATATCGTTGGTGGGAATACTAAACGTACCTGTTGCTACTACAATACCAGTATCAGTAAGCTGTTGACCACTGTATTCAAATTGAGCAGAACTATGAGAATAACCATTTACTGATCATGTATAAGATACTGTATACCCTGTTTGACATACAAGTCCAGTAAAGACATAGTAACCAACCTCATTGGTAGTAGTAGAAAGGCCATTGGAGAGTGTGATTACTTGACCAGTCACGATAGTATCACCACTATCATAAAGATCATTAACGTTGTTATCTATATACACATAACCATTGAGTTCACATGTTGGTATAAGCCCAAAGTTATTATTTGGTGACACGATATCTCACGAATTTGCATCAAACGTACCTGTTGCTACTACGATACCAGTATCAGTAAGCTGTTGACCACTGTATTCAAACTGAGCAGAACTATGATTATGATCTGCTATTATTCATGTATAATACACATCGTATCTCAAACTACAGTCCAATCAACTAAAGACATAGTAACCAGCCCCATTAGTTATAGTACTCAATCCATTTGATAACGTAATTGTTTGTCATGTTACAGCGCTATCGGTTCCATCATAGATATCGTTCATATTTGTATCTATATATACATAACCATTGAGTTCACACGTTGGTATAAGCCCAAAGTTATTATTTAGTGACACGATATCGTTGGTGGGAATACTAAACGTACCTGTTGCTACTACAATACCAGTATCAGTAAGCTGTTGACCACTGTATTCAAATTGAGCAGAACTATGAGAATAATTACTTACTTCTCATGTATAGTAAATAGTATATCATAAGGTGCAATCAAGACCAGTTATAAGATAATAACCAAATGAATTTGTTGTAGTGGTTGATCCATTTGATAAGGTAATAAGCTGACCAGAGAGTACGGTATCACCACTATCATAAAGATCGTTCATAGTAGTATCAATATAAATATATCAGTTTACTTGACAGGTAACTTTTTCTACTAATCAGAAATTATTTTCCACACTATATTCTCCTCAGGTTAATGTAATATCTCATAATCCAGTAATTCACATAATCATGCCCCTAGATCAGGATCATAATACATATCATGTATTACTCACAAACGGTAAGTATCAATTTAATGATGATGACATCTCATCATAGATGACTTTATATGTACCATCTGGTAAATTTCCAAAATAGTATATACCACTCATGTTAGTGAGTCATGTTGCAATAACAGTGCTTCCAGAGTATAATGAGACAAGAACTCAACTAAATAATCCTTCTCATGTATTGTATCATGATGACATATTTGCATCAGCGTATACTATTCATCCTATAGAATTTGGTATAAATAGTGGTAATAATGTTGTTTCAACTTGATTACTGATAGCTTGCAAAAGATCTGTTGCAAAAGTTCATGCAATATTGGTAATAATATCTCATCGTACATTGGATATATTATTGACCTTGATACCAACTGTATGAGTTGTTCATGGTACAAAGTTATGATTTGCTAAGTTAGTATTATCATGTAACACCAATATATCTTTGGTTCATGTTCCGAATGGTGAGGTACAAACTCATAATCCATCACAAGTGCCTGCGGTAAATAGATAGTTAGTGGCATTTGCATTTACGGTGATAGTTGATCGTCAAGCTCAGGAAGTGACATATGAGTAAAGAGCCGATGGAGAAATTATTGGTAAAGTAGAACTATTTGAAAAGAAAATTTTACATCATACACATGTATAGCCTGTAGCAACCAATCAAGTCATGGTTGGTATAGTTCACGACATATATGCACTATCAAATACTGTTCATGCTGGTACCCTATCGATAACAAAAGAGTATCTTGATGGTATAGCACCGAAATTAATTGTTTCTAATGCATAAAAGATAGAACCAGTATAATTGATAAGCTGCTTATCAAGATATTTGAATGTTTTAAGTTCTGGATAGAGTTGATTACAAGATAGTGATACAGACTTCAATACAGTGAGCGATAATGAATTACATTGTCAATCTCAAGCCAATGTACCAGTCATAGTTACTATTGTATTGTTTGTGTAACTACCAGTGGCTCGTGAGAGTTTGAATGATGGTTTAGGATCAATTGTTGAGTTTCCACTAAGATATGCATAATTCCAAACTATACTATTGCCTACCACACTTCATCATGGTGAAATATCGGTTACAATAGGAGCTACTCCATCGATCAATGGTAAATCTATTGTAAGGGTTGCTCATGAGAGAGCATCTGAATTGACTATATTAACTTCATATAGATTTGGATTGCCACACACATATTCACTTGGTCAGCTTATATATTGTACTCCAGTACTACTTGAGATTCTCGAGATCTTATTTTGTACATCAAATCATGCACTACATGCATTTGAAGCGATAAAATTTGGAGTGATTCCAGAATCGTCATTCGCAGTTGTATTGGATGTATAATATGTTTCAGTTTCAGGAGTGATGTATATATCTGGATTTGTTCATCATACATTACATGTTGGGAAATCTTTGACTATACCACGGAATCATGCTAGATATGCATAAGGTTCACGATAACAAAGAGATCATGCTGGAGCAGGATTTGATTGACTATTGATACATTGAATATAAGCTGCAATCCACACATCACCCGTTCCAGTTGGTCTATTGATTCATCCATAATCAAACACTTGTCGTCATGCTCATAGGGTACTAGGTAATGATCAGGTACTAAAGTTACCTGTATCAATTGTTGGATGAGTTAGTGATGATGAGTAATAGTAAAAGAATTTGACGTTACTATCGTGTGCATTTGTCTGATTATATTTTTGTAATACGTTTGCTTGATACCAAGATCATACATGTTGATTGAATAATCCATAAAACAAATAGGGCCATAAGGTATTCAGTGATCCCATTCCTCCATATTCAGGATAGGTATACATATCTCATTGATACTCCCATCAGTTTCCTCATCATCATGCACTGGGGACTACATCTCATCATCCATCATAATCAAGTGGGTATGCTCATTTTGGATAAATAGCCCAAGCTATAAAAGGAGCTTTTACGTCTACTACACTGAGTGGAACCTTCATAAATACAAGATTATGATATCTTGCAAACGTAGAAGTATTAACATTTGTTGCTTTGTTAGCAACTGCTATACTGACCAATGATTGTGGGAATGTTGGTAGTACTGTATTTGGTCATTCTGAATAGGTATTACTTGTATTGAGTGATCTTGCACTAACTCCACACGCTCCTCATCCTCATGGTCATGGCGCAATACTTGTTACAATATCAACAGGTAGTGTTTGTGATAGAGTTGTTATATTATTACCAGTAAATCTCACAATTACATTAAAAACATTCGCTGAAGCCACACATCATGATAAATCTACTTTGAATGCTCAGGTAAGATAATTAAAGGGAGTCAATAGGTTACTATGTGTTCTAACTAATGTATTACCTACCCATGTCCATCATCCTGCTGGATGTACCATGGTTACTCTTGCTTGTTTATCTGCTAATAAACTAAGACTGCACTGAGTGGTCATATCATTGAACATATCAGT
>DAOQQF010000038.1:0-9432 GCA_035333525.1 Candidatus Absconditabacterales bacterium
ATATCATCGGTATTTACCAAAATAATAGTTCTCTTTTGATACGTAATTGGTATTATTTCCCAAGGTTCCTTTATATGTTATTACAATGATAATTTAATAATTTTTCTTACGTGAGTAAAAACCTCTTCAGGTGATGTATTGCCGTCTACCTCAATCAGCATATCTTGTCATCTCAAATAGTCAATCACCGGTTCTGTTTCTTTGTGATACTGTTCAATTCTTTTACGAATTGCGTCTGGATGATCATCCTCTCTCACTACAATCTCATATCATTGTGATTCTACCATAGAAAGTTCATCAGAATCTTTAATCAAGTAGAGCCTATTATCTTTTTTATAGTACTTCCTACCTATAAGGCGTTCCATAGCAGTCTTGTCATCAAGTTTGAGGTAAATACCTACAAGTTTACGATGATGTTTGAACTCAAAATCAAGAAGATGAAATAATTGTGGTAAATCTCTAGGATATCCATCAAACAAAATATGGTGATTTTTATCCAACATAGGAATCATAAGATCAAAGACCGCATTGGTGACACTATAATGAATAAAGTGACCTTGATTTATCTGTCTGACAAAATCTCACACTCTATTATTGAGTGTACTGAGTGCACGAAAAATACCTCCTGTTTCAAACAAAGCAATCGTAGGAAAGGATTCTACGATAAGCTGAGCTTGTGTACCTTTACCAGATCACTGGATTCCAAAGAGTGCTATGTCAGTCATATAAAGTGAGAAAAAAAAGAATAAAGCAACCTGAGGAATATGACCGTATTACTTTTTCATTTGTTTGTATCGTCCAAGTTTCATCTCTAAATCGATATGATCAATCTGAGCTTGAAGATCAATCATAGTATCATCTCCCATTCATGATCATATTCAAGTTCATTGGATAATCGTACGCTGTTTTTCTATTAGTGATTGTTTTGCTTGAGTCAGTACGTCAAGCGGTTGGATCTGATCGGTAATTACCATATTGGTTAATATCTGGATCTGATTATCTTCTATAGTAAGTACTCATCACAACACTCC
Source organism: Candidatus Absconditabacterales bacterium (assembly GCA_035333525.1). Classification (GTDB taxonomy): domain Bacteria; phylum Patescibacteriota; class Gracilibacteria; order Absconditabacterales; family Absconditicoccaceae; genus CALMFT01. Next base: position 1,032 of record DAOQQF010000038.1, read on the forward strand.
AAAAACAATGTATTCTTTGTCAATCAAAAAATCAAATCTCCTAGTAGTAGTAGATTCAGTAGGAACAATTTTGATCAATCATGGCTTGAGAACCGAGATCAAATTATCATGTCAGGGCAAAATAGTGATCTGACCACTCATCGTGTCGATCGTAAGTTGTTTGACGTCTTCGTTCCATATAAGTCATTCAAGTGAGGTTAGTGTTAGATACATACAAAGATAATAGTAATAATATAAACAATATTATAATTCAATATTTGGCGCTCCACATTTGAAGCAGTATAGATAATTAAAAGGGTATTCGGTATTACATTGTTTACAGACAATCTTGAGTTTGCTGCCACAGAAAACGCAGTTGTTATAATCAGCAAGATTGGTTCTATAACACTCTCTACATACGACTGTCTGCAGATCAAGTCATTCAAATCCAACATGTCTCTCATGTTTATAAGAGACAGGTCTTATAAGAAAGTATAAAGGAAGTCATACCAATGGTGTTCACAATATGACAAACATTACTGATACAAACTGCAAACTTCCACTACTTGATCTATACATGACATCTTTTATTACTCGCAAGACACTATAAATCCACAGAGCTACAAAGATAATCAATAACCCATACGATAAAACATCATTTCCAGTCAAATCAGTGATAAACTGACCAACACTCTCGAGCCAAGACATGAGGGAATACGATAGAGAATAAAAAATCAACATGTAGGATATAATCATGTTGATTAGATTATCAAGGAGAGAAAACAAGATATACTACTCTATGGGTTTCATAAGTGGAAACATAACAACATCTCTCAAATTATCTTGTTGTGTTATAAGCGCTATAACGCGTTCAATCCCCATACCAAATCATGCTTGGATAGGCATACCATACTCCATAGCACGAACATATTCCATGTCGCCTGTTGTTGCTTCTTGGTCTCATCATGCTTCGGCTTGTGCTTGTTCATCAAAAGCTGATTTTTGTGCAATAGGATCCACTAACTCACCATATGAGTTGATAATCTCTCGTCCATTGACAACAACTTGTCGTTTTTCACACTTACTTGGATCGGTATCACTAATTCTAGCCAAGGGGGCAATAATACGAGGATAGTTATAAATAAAAACTGGTCATATCAATGATGGCCTCAAGACTTTTTTGTACAGATAGTCTATCAATGTCATCGTTCCCATGGTGTCCATTCCTTCAAATTCAAGCCCCTTTGCTCTGATATCTTGTCTAAGTTTATCGGCATCGTCTATTCCATAACTTGTGATATCCAATCAGCTTGCCTGATTTACTCACTCAACATAGTCGATCTTTGGCCAAGGTGTCGTAAAATTAACCGTTTTAGATACACCTTGTTTATCCTTCACTTCAAACTCACGTTGTAAATTCAGCTTATCAAAAATATAATCAAATAAATGCTCCGTGAAATGCATATCATCTTGGTAACTTGAATAGACATTTTGATGTTCAAGCATTACAAACTCTTGGAGATGCGATGGGTCAGATCCTTCATTACGAAAGTTGGTAGCAATAGTAAACACTTTTTCCAGTCATCAGATCGTAGCTTTTTTGAGCTCAGTCTCATTACATATTCTGAGAAAAAAATCATGATCAAACGCATGGTGGTGTGTTGAAAATGGCTTTGCTGCTGCTCCAGATGCTGATGCAGTCAATACAGGACAGTCAATTTCTATAAATCAGTTTTTCCAATAATACTCTCTAAGCACTCTGATAAAATGTGATCTAAATTGCATCCTATGAAGTGTGTCACGATTATGAATCATGTCCAAATATCTCTGCCTATATGCTGTTTCTTGGTTTTCTCATACACCATGAAATTTATCTCACAAAGGTCTAATCGCTTTGGATAATAATTGATACTCTGAGACAAATATGGTAGGTTCACCTTTATGAGTATAAAACAACTCTCCTTTGATTCATACAAAATCTCATACATCAATAAATTTTTCCAAAAACTGATAAGGAGTAATAGTAGATCATTCATAAATAATATCATCACTAATCTCTGTGATCGTGTTATATCACTCATGATTACCCATAAGCTTTGTCTTATTGAGAAGTTCTTTAGCAGATTGCAAAATAATAAGATCTCTTTTGAAAATACCATCAAGTAATACCCATTCCTGAATGCGATCTGGATTGGCAATTTGATAGTGCAATTTTTTTTCCAAATCATCAAGTGACATTCGCGTCACACCAAATCAATCAAGAATTTCAGACTCTACAAATGAGGGTTCTCACTTTGGTCATTGAGTCTTACATAAATAACCATAGACCAGTTGATGTCTATCTCGTTTTTTGAGATGTTCATGAACCTTTGGTAGTTCATACATTATTTTAACATCTACTCACACTTCTTCCTTTGCTTCTCTATGAACTGCATCATAAAAATGATCCCCTTCATCAACACCTCCACCAGGCAAGCTATAGTTATCACTTGAGGATGCATGACTTACAGCAATATTACCATCTTCATCAAGTATAACCATTTTAACAACATGTCTTCGTAGCTCCTTCTGGTTTGGATCAAACTTCTGATCAGATGGATTCACTTTGTAAGGTTGTCTATTTTTGAGCATTTTACACTGATCTTTGTGAAACATAAGTTGTATTTCTCCAGTTTCATCAAAAAGTTTTCCAAATGATAATTTACCATGAGACCTAAAGAGTGTTAATCTTCATGCTGTGCTTATTTCTCTTTGAGGTGAAAGGATAATATCATTGATATCTCTCAGCATTCCTGCCTCCTTTCTTGATTCACAATTTTCCAAACACTCCAAAATAGTTTGAATTTTTTTATATCTAGGTACATATGGACTAATCCCCATAGCCTTAATAGCATCTCTTTTTTGGATTCTCACCGATCTTTCATCTGATGTCATCATACTATCATATTCAAATAATATAAAAAGTTAACTGATGTTCACTAATACTTATACCGATTGCATAACAAATGCGAACTACCCATTTTCTTGATTCCCAATAGTTCGCTAGTTATATCATCGGTATGTACCAAAATAATAGTTCTCTTTTGATACTTAATTGGTATAATTATATCTCTCAATAAGATCATTGTCTCAGCATCTATCGGTATAACTTTTTTGATCACTGAATCAAGCTTATACACAAATTAATGTAACCTGAAATTCAGAAGTACTATAAGAAGTATCAACCCTAGTAATCAAATCATAAACCAAAAACCATCTCTTGCGAGATGGTCATAAATAGGGAAATAGAATATATCAATGGTGTATATTAGGCTCTCGCATAAAATTCGATTACTTTCAATACATCAACTGGCATTCATTCATTTTCACCCGCTCATGGAAGTTCCAACACCTTCACTTCAAAGTTAGAAAAATTGACTGAAAGTCGAACTGGTGTTTGATAGTTTTTAGTATCCAAATCATACAAATTTGATGATTGAAGTTTTTTCTTTAGTGTAATGATATCACCAGGATTAACAAAATATGAAGGTATATTGTGTTTTGAACCATTGAGTACAAAATGCCCATGAGTAACCATTTGTCTTGCTTGCATGATAGTTCTTGCTAAACCAGCTCTGAGTATCACATTATCAAGTCTTCTATTAAGAAATTGAGTCAACACCATATCATGATCTTGACCTTTATTCTTAGCATATTTTTTACTGGTAACGTTTACCAAATTCCAAAATTGCTTTTCAGACAACTGATACATCCTCTTGAGAACCTGTTTATTTCTCAATAACTTGAAGTATTCTGTTGCTCTGGGTTTTGCTTGACCATGTTGTCCTGGAACCCCTCTTCTGTTTTTGGGGTCGTACTGTTCAGGTCCAAACAAATTAACACCTTCTCTTCTACAAAGCTTAAACTTTGGTCATGTATACCTACTCATTGTTGGGTAATAAATATAAGAATATAAATAGAACTAATTTCTCTTTGGTCTTCTTCCTTTGGTTCATCAAAATCTCAAAGGGGTTGCTTCTTTGATCCAGAGTATTTCCAATCCTCCTAGTTCATTGATTGCTTTGAAGACACCATCTCTACCAAGTCAAACACCTTTACAAATGACGCCTATTTCTTTGAGACCGCATTGATTTTTAGCCTCACCTAGCACAAACTTGGCAGCCATTTCTGCAGCATAAGCAGAGGATTCTTTTGTTCCTTTGAACCCTACTCTACCAGCACCAGCACTCAATATAGCATTACCACTCTGATCGGTAAGTGTTACGATACTATTATTGTTGGTAGTTTGAAGATGCAACAAACCAGTTGATACCTTGGGATATCTTTTTTTCTTTCATCAAGTTGATTTTTCTCCAGCCATTTTATAAACAAATTATGATACAAATAAAATAATGCGATATTCTGAAACTCATACAATAAGTTAATAAGTAAACTATTACTTTTTCAAAACAGGTCTTACTCTGCTTCTACCAAGTAATTTCTTGGCAGTATGAGCATTTTGAGAAGTTCTTTGTCATCTTACCGGCAAACCAAGATTATGTCTCATACCTCTATAACACTTGATTTCTTTGAGTCTCTTGATAGCATTACCAACCTCTCTTCTCAAGTCACTTTCTACGATATAGTAATCCTTGATCTCATCGGTAATCATTTTCTGTTCCTCTTCAGTCAAGTCTTTAACTCTCTTGTTGTGAGCTATATTGCATTTTGCAAGAATTTTCTTACTTGATGGTAAACCAATTCCATAAATCATGGTCAAGGCAGTCCATACAATTTGTTGTTCTGGTAGTACATGTCATTGGATACGAAACATGAATAGTGATAATAATAGATAAAAAGTAGAAGAAACAAATAAAAAGATGAATAATATTATCCCTGTCTTTGTTTATGTTTTGCGTTGGAACAAATAACCAACACTTTTCCATGTCTTTTAATTATTTTACAATTGAGACATCTTTTTTTTACTGAGGTTGCAACTTTCATAATATATATATCAATAATAAATATAAAGAGTATTGTATAGTATTTCAGATTATCACGTTGGTTTATTTCATCTATAGGTAATAATTCACTTACTTCGATCGTTAGGATTTATTTTGACCATTACTTTATCTCAAACCATAACTCTAATTTTACGCATTTTCATTTTACCTCATACATATGCTACGATAATCTGATCTAATCATTCAATCTGCACACCATAATTACCAAAACCCAAATCTTGTTCGATAGTACCAGTAAGCTCAACATCAGTTGAATCGTTTTTCATATAAAGAGAAAAGAAAGATAAATAACATGATCACAGCACTATAGTTATTACTCTGCTTTTTTGGTAACCTTCTTGGTAACTGTTTTCTTGGTTACCGTTTTAGTGGCTGGTTTTTTGGATTCAGTTTTTGCTTTTGGTTCGGATGCATGTTCTCCGATTGCGGTTACTACTAACACTGTTTGATGTGGTCTAAATCAGATTATCCTTTGATATCTATTTTTTCTTTTGAATTTGAGTACTCTGGTTTTTTCTCCTTTTTGAAAGTCAGTAATAACATCAAATGAGACATTCATACCAGCTACATAAGGTTTACCCACAGTAACCATTGAACCATCCTCTTGAGCAACCAACAATACATGATCACACACATAGGTACTTGACTCCAATTCAAGTTTATCAACTACCAACTGATCGCCATTTCTGACAATATATTGATGACCTTGTAATTCAATAACTGCAAACATTATAATACAAAAATAATAAATAAAGGTTACATTGAAATCATAATAAATAGGATCTAAGCAAGTTTTCCAAGTTGTACCAACAAATCATATTTTTTCTTGTTTTGTTTGTACATAGAGCTTACCAAGGCTCTCAATCTAAAGTATCTTCTCGCACTAGGAACATCTCTTGAGACATTTTTTCTATACCACTTGGTATTGTAGTGTTTTTGTTTCTTGGCATAAATTCCAATTTGAGATGACTGAAACTCTTTTTTATAGAATGCAATCATCCTTTCATTGTTGTTGAGATCAGCTGTTTTTCGAATAGTAAATGACATCAGAATATAATGGATAAGATAAATAGATACAATACAACGATATAATAATAAATATAAACAGATATAATCTGCCTGAGACCGGAATCGAACCGGTACGGCATTACTACCGGCGGATTTTAAGTCCGCTGCGTCTACCAATTCCGCCACTCAGGCTTGAAGTATGTAATAACTTTGTATATTCTTTGTGCCGGCACACCGTCTGGAATATTATGATTATCATTTAATACCAAGTTTTTGCTTTGCCTCACATATATAGAGATTCAAGGTTTGAATAAGATCTGAATTAAATCCTCAAACTGTGTTAACAACCATATCAGACAACTGTAATGCTTTTTCCAAAAGTGGTCTAGAATAGTACTCATTATCATTTCATTGGTTAGCACTAGTTTTAATAATAAATTTATGTATTTCATTTTTAAGAGTTCATTGATGATACTGTTCTGCTCACATAATGAATATACTATACAATATAAAGTTGATAACCATATTACTTAATACATTCTCTTACGAAATCTTGTATTGGTCTTAGTTTTTAATCTACCTCAATATGTTTTGTTATTCTTTCATTGTTCCGCTTTTTTGTCCATATTTAATTTTAATGCTTCTTCGATAGCTGCTTTTTGTGTGATCCGTTCAGGATTGATGATGAGTGCCGATCATGCCAATCATCACATACCTGGCACAATATCTCAGTGTATAAAAAGAGGTATTCAATTCATAGTATAATCCATTGATTATGATTATATCATTAAAGCAGTATATCTATCAAAAATGTCATCACATCTACTTGGTCACTTCAGTATATATTTTATCAAATACTTCTGGAAAAACAATTGCGATATTACTCAGCATTTTTCTATTGAGGGTGATATTTTTATCCCAAGCCATTTTCACAAAACGAGAATATTTTCCTCCTCTAGCTTGAATAGCAGCATTCATTCTTTCAATCCAAAGCTTTCTCTGATCTCTTTTTTTGAGCTTACGATCTTCATAAGCATGTTGACCAGCTTTAACCAAAGCGTTTCTTACTTGTTTGTAAACATTTCATCTACCAAGTCTATAACCTTTTGCTAAGCCTATGAGTTTGCTATGTTTTTTGTGTCTTTGGAGTCAGTTCTTTATCCTCGTCATAATAGATAAACAAATATAAAATTAAAATAAACAATATTATAAAGATATGATTTTATCATAATTACCACAGTTGATCCATTACGCATAAGGCATCAACGCTTTTATGTTTGATTTATTAGCACTTGTAGCAATTTTACCATAACCAAATGGCTTATCTGATCTACCTTTGTTGGACATGAGGTGATTTTTACGAGCTTTGTCATGTTTGTATTCTCATGAGCCAGTCTTGCTAAATCTTTTTGCAGTTCCTTTATGAGTTTTGACTTTCATACGAAGTATTATAAGTAAAATAAATAATAATCAATCTTTGAGTTCAATCTTTATAAATAAGTCTTGTGGATTTAATGTTTCTTTTTACCTGCAAAGACAACACTGTATCATCTTGGTTCGTTTTTTATTCCATTACTCTTACCGTTATCTCCTATTCAGCTTATCACCTTTTGAATTTTTTCCAGAGCTTTTTCTTTGAACATAATCTCTCTTCATCTGAGCTCTATTGCAAATCTAAGCTGATATCAATCATTCAATATTTCTATTCATTTTTTGACTTTGAGCTGTAGGTCGTTCTCTCATATATTGTATTTCATTTTGAGTTCTTTCATTCATTTGTTGGTAGCTTGTTGTTTAGCATCTGAAGCACTTTTCTTTTTGTCATATTGATACTTACCATAGTCCATGAGCTTACATGTGCTCGTCATAGTAGGTTGATCATATCTCATCTGAATCAGATCAAGTCATTTTGACTCAGCTAACCTCAACGCATCATCTCTTCTAAATGTTCCCAAATTATTTCACTCATTATCTACTACAATAATAGTAGGAGCCTTGATCATATCATTGATAAACTGTCTGAATTGATCTTTGGCTGGACCAGATGGTCTAGAGGTACTTTTGTTTTGAGGTTGAAACATGGAAGGGGAAGATATAAATAGATCTACTAATGCATAGTAATATAATTTTATAATGGATTCATTAAATAGAGATTATCGATCCTCAATACATCATTAATTACGATATAAGTATAATACTATACATAGTAAAATATATGATAATCTGACATATTATACCGATTGTATTTCAGAATTGCTTACTAACTCATTCCACTCATCGCTCATAAACTTCACTATCATCGGCATATATCAATATAATGGCTCTTTTTACAAATAAATAGAGTATCTATGAGTATCACTATATGGTACTTGATGCAATTTCTGTATACTCAGTAGGATCTACTCCCAGCG
>DAOQQF010000039.1:0-9166 GCA_035333525.1 Candidatus Absconditabacterales bacterium
GCTAAAGATAGTAAAAAAATTGAAGAGTGATATACAACAGTCAAAAATGTAGCCATAGCGCTTGTATTTATCTGAGTATCATGGCTTGTCGTATCATTTATATTTTGGGCCATTGGTCAGTTTACCAATACGTAATGATAATTTGGTATGAATTTATAATTTTTAAACCAACCACCCAAGGTTGGTTTTCTACTTCTTTTCTTTTGCATTGCTGGTTAAATAAATTATACTCAGACAACTTTATTACTTTTTTATACATCCTTACAATGTTTAATCGACTTATTAATACTGTAGTTTGAGATTATAATACCAAACTCCTTAAAACAATTCAACCACTTATAGGTCAAATAAATGAACGATACGAGAGACTTGATGATTTATCTGATCAAGAAATCAAAGATAAAACCACAGAATTTAAGTCTAGATTTCAAGCGGGTGAGACACTAGATCAATTACTACCAGAAGCATTTGCAGTTGTTAAACAAGCCTGTAAAAGAATGGTTGGTATGGACATTGTGGTAAAAGATAAATCTATGAAACGAGATATGGTTCCCTATGATGTTCAGCTTATTTGATGAATTGTTTTACACCAAGGTAAAATAGCTGAGATGAAGACATGAGAAGGTAAAACACTGGTTGCTGTTGCACCAGTCTACCTCAATGCGTTATCGTGTAATCCAGTCCATGTAGTAACAGTAAACGATTACTTAGCAAGCCGTGATGCTGAATGGATGTGATATGTATATAATCGGCTCTGATTATCAGTATGATCTATTACAAAACACACGGCATTATGATTACACAAAGAGCAATATGAAAAAGACATTATCTATATCGAAAATACTGAGTTATGATTTGATTATTTGAGGGATAACTTGGAACAAAATCTTGAATCAAGGAGGTTGCTCAATAGGGGATTACATTATGCTATCGTAGATGAGGCTGATTCTGTATTGGTAGATGAAGCAAGAACTCCTATGATTATGTCTCAACCAAATAATGATCCAGTTGATAAGTATCACTTCTATGCACAGATTATCCAAAACCTTTCCGCATCTCAGAATAAAAAAAAAGTAAGTAAATGATTTATTGCTGATATGATGAAAGACACACATAATGAGGCAGAACAACAGCCATCTGGTGACTACTATATTGATGAAAAATCAAAATCAGCCACATTGTCTGAACAAGGTATCGAGAAACTTGAACGTTTACTCAACGTAGAACATCTTTATAGAGATTTATGATATGATGAAATTCATCATATCGAAAACGCTCTACTTGCCAAAGCAGTATATGAAAATGGTAAAGATTATATCCTCCAATCATGAGAGGTTTTGATTGTAGACGAAAATACATGACGCACCATGCCTGGTAGGAGATTTCAATGATGACTCCATCAAGCAATTGAAGCAAAAGAGTGAATAAATCCAAAACAAGAAGCAAAAACCATTGCTACCATTACCTATCAAAACTTTTTCAAATTATATACTAAAATCGCAGGTATGACTGGTACAGCTCTTACTGAAGCCGAGGAGTTTGAAAAAATATATAATCTGGAAACCATTAGTATACCAACACACAGAACAGTTATTAGATCAGACAAAAATGATAAGGTATACTTTGATCAACAAGCAAAGCGAAATGCTGTATTGGATTCTATTTCGTTTTATCATGAAGCTTGAGTACCACTTCTTATAGGAACAAGTAGTGTTCATACTTCTGAATATGTGTCTGACTTACTTCGCCAACGCAATATCAATCATTATGTGCTCAATGCAAAATATCATGATCAAGAAGCCACTATAGTTTCCAATGCAGGCAAACATGGTTCAGTAGTTGTGGCAACCAACATGGCATGAAGAGGTACCGATATTAAATTAGAACCAACACTCAATGAAGAAATAGCAGAACGTTATGTAAAACGAATTCGCAAACAATTAGACAAATGATATGAGTTAAAACTTCATGTATACAGCCCCTATGAACAAGAACTTATCCAAAAAGCACGAGATAAGCTTTCTTAGTTCACCATTAATCTTGATATTAATTTTCATATCTTATTTATTGTGTCTATGAAACAGCTATTTATCAACATAGTAACTACAATTCTCATGTTTTGGGCAAAAACATGGATAAATAAACACAAACCGTTAGTTGTATGAGTAACATGATCTGTGGGTAAAACCTCATGTAGGACGATTATAGCTCACACATTATCTAAGTTATTACCTCAGGAGATTGTGTATACATCTTCCAAAAATTTTAACTCATCGATTGGTTTATCATTGAGTGTTTTGGGCATTGAACACTATAAACCAACTATTGATGGTGTAATAAGTGTATTATTTGAATCAGCTTATCAAGCATTATTTGGCTCCCATAAACCAACTATTATTGTTTTGGAGTATGGTATAGACCATCCTGGTGATATGGATAAGCTTTTGATGATAGTAAAACCTGATATAAGTATTTTTACCTCGTTGGATTATGTTCATGGTGAATATTTTCCTGATGGTATCCAAGGAATTTTGAAAGAAAAAATAAAACTCATCAACAATACTCATGATAGTGTTTTTCTATCAACCAACTTTCTTGCTCACTATACACAATCGATCTCTACTCCAGCTAGAATTATAGAATTTGGGGAGGCGGACTCACAATGACAAATTTGATTTGATTCATATCAAGTTATACGCTCAACAGATAGTATTTATAGTTCATTTATTTATTGTGCATGATCAAATCGCCTTTCGATTACCTCCTCGGTAATCTGAACCCATAATATATCATATATGTGTATAGGCCTTACTATTGCTGACATATTACATCAAAGGAAACACTATCCTACTTTCTGGTCACAACAAATCTTGACTCTTGATGTTGCACTCTTACCATGAAGATTTACTCTTTTCCCATGAATCAATTGATCAATTATTATAGATAGTACTTATAATGCATCACCATCTAGTATGAAAACTACTATTGGGGAGGCTGTTATACTTCGTGATCAGTTTTTCAAAGACCGTCAGATTATTTTGGTGTTATGAGAAATGAGAGAACTTGGTGCAGATTCCAAAAAGATACATACCGAGTTGGCACACTGGATTAGTGAACAACAGTGACTCAATTATGTTATTTGAGTAAGTGGCGATAGTGTTGCTATGACAGATTATCTCATATGACTACAGCGCTCAGGGATGGTTATACGTCGAGTTGAGACCAATGTACAAGCTATTGAGGCTTTGTTATGATTTGATCACCAAAACAGTATTATTGTTTTCAAATCATCTCAATGAACCATTTGGCTCGAAGAAGCTATCAAACCTTTGATATCCTCAGATCAACGATCAAAACTACCTAGACAAGAATCATATTGGTTGACCCAAAAAAGGCTAGCTAAAAAGATTGTAGAGACTTTATAGTTTGTAAAATAATGTGTTATTTTTATTTGTATTTATTTTATATCAAAATGCTTCCTGTCCAACAAGAAACACAACAAACACTATCAAGTACAATCAAAAAAAACACATGACTGGTTGATTTTTTTCAATGATGAATGGAATCCCTTGGTAAACAAGTTGATAAAACATTGGATGTTTTAATATGATCCAAATGACCAAAAGCACAAATGATTACCCATGAGATGTCAAAATTAGAAGATAAGCTGATTAAACACTCCAAACACACTACCACTCTTTCTGTATAACTTTAATCTTTGATATATGTCACTTTATGCACTTGATTCATATGAATATCTACTGCCCGATCAGCTTATAGCACAATTACCACACAATCCTCCTGATCAGTGTCGTTTACTTGTGGTAGATACCCAAAACGCTACGTGGAAACACGATCGTTTTGATACAGCGCTAATTCAATGACTCAATACATCATCGGTTCTTTTTTTTAATACCTCCAAAGTAGTTAAAGCTAGAATACCGCTTGATGATGCTTTAATTATCTTGTCTACATGAACTGTTATACCATGAATTTCTTGATGAGAACTTCTTTATCTTACCCACAGTTCTGATGATGGTTGTTATGAGTTTCTTGTAAAACCCTGATCCAAATTGAAACCATGAACTCGTATCATTATAACCAAAAATAATGTGTTATATACTTTAGATATTAGAGAACAATCTCTTTATGGGAGAATTATTTATTACTCATGATCTATGTTTAATCTCCTTGATGAGGTTGGACAGATGCCGCTACCTCCATATATCGAGTACAATACATCAAAGGAGTCCTCTTATCAACCCGTTATGGCAACAACTCCTGGTTCGGTAGCAAGTCCTACTGCAAGTCTTCATTTTACCCATAATCTACTTACTTGACTCTCTACAAAAGGCGTTATCACCGATCAGGTAACTCTTCATGTTTGATTGTGAACCTTCAAATCTATTCAAACTAACGATGTTCGTGATCATCAGATTCACAATGAACAGGCTCAAGTTGATCTCTGAATATTTGAGCGTATTATGAATTATAAGCTGACTCATAAAACCATTGTGGCAGTATGAACTACTACAACAAGAACACTTGAGTCTTTACCATATCTTTTCCAGTCACTTCGTCAGACATTGTCAGACAAACTTTCTTCCGACATTTTTGATTATTGGTCAAAAATCAGTGTTACTCACAATCCTTTGTGAATTATTTACTCACCTACTGTGGTTTGAGATAATATTGTATTTGGGTGTCAACTCTATATTACCCCAGGATTTCATTTTTGCATCATAGACCAACTTATTACCAATTTTCATTTACCAAAAAGCTCACTTATGGTACTTGTTGCTAGTATGATGTGACATGATTTAATGATGAAAGTATATCAAGATGCGGTAAGTCAGCAGTATATGTTTTATAGTTTTGGGGACGCAATGTGGATTAGATAAAGCAGATATTTCAAATAGATTTTGTGACAGAAAAAAAATGAACTACAATCTGTGTTCAACCTGCCTATTTGTTGGCTACCCAAGAAGTTATTGCTAGAGAGTTTTGATCGCTTGAAGCGATTGCAAATTCTTGGCCAAAATATGTAGTTAGTCTTGATTAACTTAAGTATTATAATAGCTTTTGCATACATCACATACAAAAAGTAGACTACTCCTCAAATAAACTTTTGAATGTTTCGCCTTGATGTTCGCGTCACTCATGTGATGAGTGACTTGAGGTGTTGTTGGATGATTGAGTGATGGTAGAATAAGTCGTATTCAGCTTATAATTTCTTTGTAAAAATAGAAAATCGATAATCAGACCTACTATAATAAGAGCACTCAATACATAATATCATCGTCATAAGTTAATAGTTTGTGTAAGTGTCTCTCTCAAATGAAGTACTATTTCTCCTCGAAACAATAATAGTATAAAAATGATACCTTTTTGAAAAAATCTGGCATAAATATTATTTCCTATTCATGTGTAATTGAGAAATCGAGATTTGAAGCTACTATTAATGCTCATTCCCGCATTGATGACCAGTAAGACTATTATGACTAAACTGATTTTTCGATGTTCTATTCATACTAATCTCAATGTTTCGGTTTGTCTATCGGGTGAGATTGGTGTAATATATCCAATCGGAGCAAGAATAGCACAGATAAAAAATATAATTACCAAAAAGAGATTCATTTTATCAAAGACCGTTAATCATTTTATGGTAGCTGAGAGATGAGATGTTTTGTGTTTAAGCATGGCTTGATTTCAAAAACCATAAAGAAATTAAATGTACTAATTGTATTATTTGACACTATCCATAACTACTTTCTTTGTTTTTTCAAGTACATTTTGGGCATGATTACTGGTGGATACATTTCTTCGTTCCTGAATAATTTCTCAATGATGATTCAAGAGAAAGGTAGACCTTATAGTTCATAGGTACTTCCTACCATACATTGATTTTTCTCATAAAACATTAAATTGATTATGAACTTCAAGTTTATCATCAGTAATAAGCGGAAATGTAATACATTCTTTGTTTATGAACTTTTGGTGAGAAGAAACACTGTCTTTTGATACCCCTATAATCTGACATCAAAGAGCCTCAAAATCAGCTTGAAGACTACTAAAATCATGTGCTTCTATCGTACAACCAGGAGTACTATCTTTGGGATAAAAATACACCACCGAATATTGAGCTTGACTTATGAGTTCTTTCCATCATTGTTTGGTATGAGAACTGTCAGGATGAGTAAGTAAAACAATCATTATGATAAAACAATGAGGTAAATATCTGATTCGGTGAGACAGAGATTCGAACTCTGGGATCGTTTCCGATCGCACGTACTCCAAACGTGTGCTTTAGACCACTCAGCCATCTCACCTTATATGTTGTGTACTATGTTTATAAAACGATCGATATCTTGTTTGGTTGTATAGATGTATGATGATATTCTTATTGATCCATTTTTCAATCACAAATGATGAGCCAATGGCCGTGCGCAATGTCATCATGACCTAATACATACCTTGTTTTGACTTAATTTGTCAGACATCTCTGTCATGCTTGTTTTATCGTTCTCGTAACGAAAGGATAATAGTCCGATTCTGTCTGACATTATCATGTTTGATTCAGAAATAATAGGAGTTCGATCACTAGGTAGTGTCTGACATCTGGTTATCATATATTCTCATAGTTCTTGTTCGTATGATTCCCACCATGTATACCCTCCAATAGACATTCGATAGTTGAGGGCATGATAATAACTTACGATAGAAATGATGTTTGGTGTTCATGGCTCAAATTTTTCAATTGATGTTTTGAACTTAAATCAAGCTTTATTGCCAGACTCTACAACACCTCATCATACGAGTCATGGTATCATAGTTTTGATATGACGACTATGAATATATCCAACTCATAATCCAGTAAACCCCAACATTTTGTGTGCAGACCATACAAGGAAGTCACAGTCAAGTTCTTGAACATCGACCTTGTAATGAGGGACTGCTTGGGATCAATCCAACAGTATAAAGCAATCTGGTCAGACAATTGATCTTACTGCAGACAGGTTATTTTTGATACCCAAAACATTAGAACAAAGTGTCAGACAAACTCATATTGTTTGTTTATTGACAAGTTTTTTAAGTTCTAACATATTGATTTGAAGTTGATCATCAAGTCAAACTCGCTTGATGATAACTCCACACTCTTTGGCAATTGATTGCCATATGAGAATGTTTGCATGATGTTCAGCAATACTGAGAATAATTTCTTGTCATGATTTGAAGATACCACTTGCTTTGAGCGAGAGTGCTATGGTATTAATACAATGGGTAGCATTATGACCAAAAAAGATTTCATAATATTTCGCATTGATCAATGTTCATGCCAGATGTTTTGTTTTGAAATAGAGCTCATCTGACTTGTCTGACAAAGTGCACGACCCGCGTCATATAGTAGCATAATCAGACTTTATATAGTCCGAAACTCATTGAATAACATATTGTGGTTTTTGAGTTGTTGCAGAACTATCCAAGTAAATAAGTTCTGGATGTGAAGAAAAAATAGGAAAATCTGAACGTATGGTATAACTCATAATACAGTGGTGTAACTATGTTATCTGGAGCATTTCTTTTATTTTGTACATGTCGTTCCATGGAATCCTACCAAAGTTGCTAAGAAGTGCTTGTTCATGTCACTTCCCAGCATAGACAATACTATCTCAAGGTTGAGCTAAATTGTGTGCAAGTTTCAATGCTGACTCTCTATTTGGTTGAATGAAACAGCGATCCCCTTCTATACGACCTACTCATTCTCGGACTTGTCTGACGATATTAAAGACATCCTCTGTTTGCGAATCATCTTCTGTTATGATCGCTATATCTGATAACTGTCAGACAATTTTTCACATTTCAGGTCTTTTGTATGTATCTCTTAGTCATGGAGCACCAAATACTGTTATGATTTTACCACCTCATTTAGTTGTTTGCATATGTTCCAATAGTGACTTAAGAGCTGCTGGAGTGTGGGCAAAATCAATAACATGAGTTATATTGTTGTGATGGATGATGTTTACTCTTCCATCTACGGGTTTAAAATTACTCAATGAAGTAATGTTTTTTTCTATTGATACACCAAACAATAATCAGACGCCTATTGCACCAAGCGCATTATAGATATTAAATGTTGCTGGTATTGAGAGATTAAGCGGATATGATTTGCCCAAATATTTGATATCACATTGTGTTGAATCTACTGATTCTCTAATGTTCTCAGCTTTTAGTGTGCTTGATAGTGTTATACCATAGTCAATCTGCTTATCAAATAATAACTCTCCTATCCATTTTCTTCCATACTCATCATCTTTTGGGAGTACACCAAACTTATAAGGAGATTTATTTTTGATCACATTGATAAATAGTTGTTTCTTGGTGTTTGCATAATCTTCCATGGTAGGGTGATAGTCCATGTGTTCAGGTGTGATATTGGTAAGTACTCCACATGAAAAATTAATTCCTTCAAATCTATACTGACTTAATCCATGACTTGATGTTTCGATTACAGCATATTGAAAACCTTGATTCTTGGCTTGAGCAAGGAGTTTATTGAGATCAAATAAATTGAGACTGGTCATTTTAGTGTTGTTAAACATGGTTTGAGTGCCAAACTTGATATTGGCTGTGCTTACCATGACACAATTTCCAAGGTTTTCTTGGATAATATGGTGGACCATGTTACATGTTGTAGTTTTTCCGTCAGTTCATGTTACTCCTATTACTATCATTTGACTACTAGGATTACTATACATCCAGTTTGCAACTTTACCATTTAATTTGTGCCAAAATGAGTACAAAAAGGTATTTTTGATAAGCGGAAACCATATACTATCCCAAAGGATAATGGTTTTGAAAATATTGAGCAATAAACGCATAACTCAAGAGATATAAAAAATACAAAGACTATCGAGTATACTCTATTTTGGTTGATTTGCAAGTTGTTGTTAGGATTATGTTGGGGTGATTGCTTATTGTATACAAAAAGTTATTTTTTCCTTGTAAAATCATATAATAGGGAAAATATTTAACTTTTTTTCCCTCTAGGTATGAATATAGAAGAAAAAATTCTTTGGTGACAAAAAAAATTCTATATTAGGAAGCTGAGGAAAAACTCTCAATTCATGAAAAACTACCTATCATATTAAATCCTTTGGTCTTGTAA
>DAOQQF010000040.1:0-8626 GCA_035333525.1 Candidatus Absconditabacterales bacterium
AGAAACAACTACTGCTGATAATCAAGATGACGCATATGTTATGATTGTATGAGCTACTATCTGTAATGTTCGAATTCAAAAAGATGCTACAGGTATCTACTTGTCATGAGATACAGTCACATGGACTATCACCTACGGTAACGATGGCAATGGAATTTGTAACAATATCGTTATTACCGACCTTGGTGGAACAGGAAACACTATCGCAAGTGGAACAGTACTTCGAACAGGTTCTTCTCTCACTCCAGGTCAAACAGGTTCATTTACTATCACAGGAACTGTCTATGGAAACAGTGGCGATCAAGCAACAAACAATGTTATCATCACTACCACTTCAATAGAAACAACTACTGCTGATAATCAAGATGACGCATATGTTATGATTGTATGAGCTGTTATTCCTCCTTCTCCATTATTCAATATTGCTATTAGTAAGTCGGTAACTCCTTCGATTACTACTCTATGAGGAGTTGTAGTACGAACCCTTACTTATTCAAACCCAAGTCTTGCAACATGATATGATGTGATGATCCAAGATCCATTAGCTCCAGAACTATCATTTAATTCAGCATCACATGGATGAGTACTTTCAGGATCGACTGTTATGTGGTCATTATGAATACTAGCTCCTGGTGCCACATGAATAGTAACTATGACTACTACAGTCCATAGTGGATTCAATGGTCAGATTATCCCAAATACTGCTTATATTTATGCTTCATGAGGTAGTATCAGTGGATGAGTGGTCATAGGCAATGGTTCAGTATTTGATGAAACTACCTATATAGATAATGCTGCTTCAGCAAGTGTAACCATTAGTATACCGTCTAATGGAGGTAATACTTACGTTTATATACCATTACCTGCTGAAGTTAAACAAGCAGTTGCAGCGGCACAACCGATTTTGATAGAGACTATTATGCCAAAGAAAAAAATTATTGATAAGCTGAGAGATATTATTATTGAAACAAAGGAAGATATTATGGAGCAATTTATCCTTCCGGTTGGGCTACCAAATACTGGTGCTGAACGATAATACAAAAGAAATACAATGAGATATTACCAAAACCCCGTCCGTACGGACGGGGTTTTGACTTTATGAAGATTCTATATAGACTGATTTAGATGCTAAGATGATGCTGTTTTTGCTCTTATATCGTGTCTGATCTATTCTTCAATTGTTGTTCATATATCCTTTTTCAGGCACAACAAGTCATGCATATTGAGCCATATGACATAATGTTTGTAACCTAAACAGATGATAAAATCTAAAATAGATCCAATGATTCTGATTATCTATTCATCTTTTTTTCCCTAAGGTTGCATGATTTCATCGCATATTGATATGTTGAGATTGTTGAATTGTAGTAAATGGTATCATGAGATCGCCTCGTGAGAATGTACGATGATTTATGATAAGTAATACAATATGAGCAAGGATCGATGGTCGATGTTTAGTGATCATCCGCCCCGACCAAGACCAGTTGATACTAATATGAAATCATTCATACTTGAGAACTCTATATACTTCATTTCGCAATGGTTGTCTGATAGTACGATGAAGATGCTGGATGCTTGCAATGCTGATAATGATATCGATCGACGATTCATCAAGTGTTTTGAGATAAGCTCACATATCTCCTATAATAAAATGCGTGGGATGGTTATAGGTTCTTGATTTTGCATAATTGATGAGTCATGATGAGGCATCTACCCCCACATACGTATATGTTCATGGATCGAGCTCTTCGTCCAATGATTGAGCAAATCTTCCATCTCAACAACCAAGCTCAACGATATGGATAGGAGTTTTGGATTCACTATAATATGTTTTGATACGCTCTATACAATAGGCGAATTCAGGCCATTTTCTTATCCTTGTTCATGTCCATTTTTTTTGCTCAGTACTATAAAATTCGGAGAGACTGGGGGTAATATGTTTTTGTGCAAATGAGCGGTATTTTTTGATAATCTGAAAACAGCGACGCATCCCTTGTATTCGTGCTGATATGGTTCATAGTAGTATCTTTGATTGTTTGTGTTGGCTCATTGCTGAATATCAGAGTATCGTTATATTGATGATATTTGCAATTTGAAGATGATTTGGTTATACTTTATCAGATTGACTTTTTATTTTCTTTACTTTTTTTGTTTTTTTTTATGGTCACCATGATACGTCTTGCTGGAAATTCGTTGAACTGTACAACTGATGAACTTATTCAGTGAACATGCAGTTTTGACTACAATAAAACAGTTGGAATCAAAAAAGATGCTAATCCAGATGAGGTCAACGACCCCAATCTCTTGGTTGCTGATGTGGTACTATGAGCAACGTTTTTTATATGAACAATAGCATTTTTGGGGATCGTTGTTAGTGGTCTTCAGATGATCTTCCAATGAGGTACTGATCCCAAAAAGGCTGCTGATGCTATGAAAGGTGTCAAATATAGCTTGATATGACTTGTTATTGTTATCTTTTCATATACGATTATTAGGCTCATACAGTATTTCGTGTGAGGAAAGATATAGTTACTATATTATTTTAGACTTATAACTTATTACAGTATGTGAGATCCCAATGATAATCTTATTCCTACTACTCGTGAGGAACGAGAACAACAAAAGTGAGGATTTTTTGATACTTTGAAAGGATGGTGGAAAGACCCTCTTGGTAATAAAAGAAAACAAGAAATCGCGCAAAACCTCCAGGATCAAGCTGATCAACAACTTTGGGATGAGTACCAAAAACAATGTAATCATATCAAATCAGTGATTGCAGGTAAGACATCTCTTGATGAGTTTGTACCACACTATGATATTGAACATTACCAAAAGCTTCATGATAAGATTACTGGAGCACGTTCTGATTATCAGAAACGATGGCAAGAACAATTTATAGATATTTTGAGCAGTAATCCTCATCTTGTGGCATTGGTCACAACTGTTGTTAACAGTTTATGAGTCGATCATCCTTTTTCAAAACGACGAACTAGGATGGTGGAGGTGATAAACAAAGTAAATAATGGCGAACGAGACTACTATCAACAGATGCAAGAGCTTACCTTGAGTATGACAGGAATAGATAAGAAAGATCAAAGCATTACCGACTTTTTATGAGCTGTAAGTCAATTCCAAGAGATAGAACAAGCTGTTGATCGTGGTGTAAGTGAATTTCAATCATCTATTAAACAAATAGTGAACAACTTAAACACACTGGATGAACTTACAACTCAAATCCAATCAATATCTCAAGTTGAATCTCAAGTTGAGATATTGTTGATCAATAAACCTGAGGCTACACACTTACTCACTCACAATGTCCAATTTCTCCTTACTCAACTCAACGAGTATAGACAACGGTATCAGGGTAATATGAATCCAGAAAAGATAGCTGACACAAAAAATAAGCTGGAGGAAAAGCTCATCGACCTCATCAAGGGGTATATTACCTTTGTAGATCAAGAAGCAATATTCCTTACCGCACAACAACAAAAAGTAACTGATAACACTATCAACAAGATTCATACTTTATGGTGAGACGACCTTACGTCACTAGATATGTTGATCGAGAATACACATCAGATCAAGGAGATAAAAGATAATCTGATCAATCAGGTAAGTAACATTGATAATAAAAAATGAAACCTAATTGATGGACTGATACAATTCATAGATCATTTAGACTATCAGTGAATAACTATTGAGGATGATAAAAAGAAACTTTTGAGCCATGTAATAATTCCATCATATTATACCGACCAACTCAAACAACCAACGTGATTGCTCGTCCAAAAGATTATCGATTATTACTGAAAAGAATCGCAAGTTGTAGAACGTATGAAACTCGATCAGATGAGAACTCAATTCCTCAAAGAATACAAACAATTTGAAGAATTTCAAAAAACAATTGAAGCACTTCAACAACAATGAAAAATCAGACTTCAATGATTGAGCGATCGTTACTCACTACAACTCCAAAAAATTCAATGAACGCATGCTTCATCTACCAATAGTAGAGTAGGTGATATTTCTTCTGATTATCCATGATCTCAAACATCTATCGATAAGCTGATAGATCAACTCCCTTCCATCAAACCTGATACATGGGACACTACACTCATAGAAAAACCTATACCAGTAAATACACTTGATGATCTGTTTGAACTGTACAATGGACTCTTGGGGAAGCTCGGATTACCGATTATTCCAATTCTTGACTGATTATCAGAGTATATACTCACCACACAAGACATACATACTCTTCAACGTAGTATTCATACGTGGATTGTGGCATTGATTTCAGGAGATACAAATGATAGTATTCAGTCTGGAAGTTTGAGTAATAACAATATTATTATGAACTATTCTTGTCATACTACTGGGATGAATATTGAACTATCTTATTGAGTAATTCTTACTAACCGTCTTTCTATGATCGATAATCGAATCAACGCCGTATCTGATGAGTGGCTCAAAAACCACAACAATCAATCCCGCACACAACTCAGAAAAGTCTTTGATATGGCTGAACAACATCTCACATCAGGAAGAGTAAAAATCCAAACCCACAATGGACTCACCGAGTCGTATTTTACTGACAAGCGTCTTGAAGGTAAAACCAACTGTCTAGCTCATCAGTGACTCAGACCTCATCCCAACTGGACTCAAGGTGAGTATGAGGTAGATGGGGAAAAATGAGCCAATCAGTACAAAACACTCACTGATTACAACGGCAATGATCGATTTTTCTGAGAAGAGTGAAAAGCAATGATCAATGATACACAAGCATTGGTTTATAAGTGAGTGATCGATGGTAATGCAGGTACAACACCAGAAGAACAAAAACAACATCTCGATGAGTTTATCCAAGCGATGAAAGAACAGTGTTATGACAAGTGATATGACTGGTTGAGAAAAAAAGATTTCATCGATATGATGGATATCTACTTCCCAGCAGACCAAGTAGAGACCAACGATACCAAGGATACCAAGGATAGTAGATTATACTGACTGTTTGGTATGATGTTACTCACCTGATGGGAGTGACGAGCATGGTTCCAAGAGGGTAATGAGATGAGTATTGATGAGAAGACAGGAAAATTGGTGTTTAATAATACAAAAAAATGAGTTAGCCGTTCCGCCATGGAACTCTTTGCTAATGCTCGCTGAGTCGTCGGCAGCGACCGGGATGGCGACGGTATGTCGCTTCTCTTCAGTAGATCTTGCTAGAGAGTATGATGATACCGATTGTATAACAAACGCGAACTACTCATTTTCTTGATTCCCAATAGTTCGCTAGTTATATCATCGGTATTTACCAAAATAATAAGTTCTCTTTTGATACTTAATTGGTATAAGTTAGCTTTTATCTTTTTTAGACTTTTTAGTTTTTTAGATTTTAGCATTTGATTTTCGCTCAAACCTTACCTTCAGGTTAGTTTTTGACTCCAGCTAGTAAGTTCTCTCCCTTGTATTCCTATCCAAGATAGTTACTATACACTCATCGGACCAATGATGGGTCTTTTCTTTTAGTTACTAAAATCTTGTAATCATGGTGAGAATTGATGTAAGTGAAGCAAAAAAAGGTGTAGTATTGGATATTGAGAACGTATTGTATAAGGTGGTAGATTCAGGTCATACTCATACAGGAAGATGAGGTGCAACCTACACACTCAAGGTAAAAAATGTGGTAACATGAGCAAACAATATGTTTACCTATAAGTCTGGTACGATGTTGGAAAATGCAGACTTGAGTACGATGAATGCAACGTATTTGTATACTGATGGTTCAGAGTATAGTTTTATGATCAACGATACGGGTGAGATTGTATCAATACAGTGAGATGAACTGTGAGATGGGACCAAATACCTCAAAGAAAACCTCAACTGTTTTGTCCAGATTTACAATGATAATATTATTGGAGTTGTACTACCAGCGGTTGTTACGTTTACCATAGCACAAACTTTACCTGGAGACAAAGGCAATAGAGCTACTGCTGGCACCAAAGAAGCAACACTTGATAATGGACTTGTAGTTCAAGTTGCTCTTCATAAGTCTGAAGGAGATGAGGTGAGCGTCAATACTGGTACGTGACTTGTAGTATAGGAACCTTTGGAAATAATACCAATTACGTATCAAAAGAGAATTATTATTTTGGTACGACATGGAAGAAGTCCCGAAGTCTCGGGATAAATATCCTCGGGAAGCTCGTCAAATAAGGATTTTACTAGACCAAAGGATTTGATATTGTAGGTGGCTTTTCATGAATTGTGAGTTTTCCCCCAGCTTCCTATAGTTCGTATCGTATTCATTTGACGATATTATTACTCTCCAGAAAAATCACTAATAAGATAGAGTGTCGCTATACCATGTACGAGTAAGATGACTGGTAGATATTGGATAGTCTGATAGAGAATGGGATAGGCAGTAAAGTATTTAGCAATATTGATGACTTGATTATAATTGATAATCTGGATACCTCGAACCGCGATACCAATAGTCAAAAGTATGCTAATAACCGTCATGATAACCATAATAAAAACCATACCAGCTCTAGGAATAGGTATATTGCTGATATCAACGTGTATTTTGGTTTTATTGAGTAAGATAATGAGCAATATGAAGTAGATGAACAAAATAATACCTGTTTTCCCACTAATAAGAAATGATTGAAGTTGGGCATAGTTTGCTGCAGGATTGGTTGTTTGTAGTACATTGATTTCGTTACTACCTATTGATATTACATTATTTACTGCCATACTAATCAGTGCCAAGACATAATTTCCTACGATTATTTTTGCCATCTTATCAATACCTATTGCTATCGCAAAAATACAGATAACACCTATTATTCACAATAGAAAATAATTGAGATTTGATATGGTTCACAACATTGTACCAAGAGCTATAAAATAAAACTTTATGTATTGATTTATTGATCAATAAGATTTCTAAAACACATTCTATCTTGTTCAAAGATATCTCCGATATAATAAAATAGTATTTGTTTGCAAGTCATCTGATTATCTATGTTTTTTTCCCATTGACAGATAACCCCCAAAGGCTCTTAGTATAGTTTCTTGTTACCTTCCTTGACTTTCCTATCAAAATGAATACTATAGCATCTATTATGCATAGGTGCTATTTTTTTTGTTTTTTTAGTATTATTATGTTCGATAGATGTTTGATTTTGACCCCAAAAAGGATTATTATAGTGTGTTGTGAGTAGCCGAAACGGCTACTGATGATGAGATCAAAAAGGCATTCCGTAAGGCTGCTATGAAACATCATCCTGATAAGTGATGAAATGCTGAAAAATTCAAAGAAATCAATGAAGCAAATATGATTTTGTCTGACAAATCAAAGAGAAATCAGTATGATTCAGTAAGAAAAGGTTGATTTGGTTGATTTGGATGAGGGGGTTGATTTGGATGAAGTTGATGATGATTTGGATGATTCTGATGATTTGGTAATGGTTGATTCCAGGTTGAATTTGGTCCATGATGAGGCTTTGGAGACCTAGGAGATATTATTGAACAATTTATGTGATGAATGGGTGGTTGAGGTTTTAGTAAAAGACCGAGAAAGTGAGAAGACTTAAGAATTCAGATTTCTATATCGTTTGCTGATAGTTATCATGGAGTAGAGAGAACTATTGATTATGTAAAGCAAATTCAAGATGGTCAATATCTTAAATCGGAAAAAAAATCTATTACAGTCACGATCCCCAAAAATATAGAAGATGGTCAGTTTATCAAATATACTGGTATGGGTAATGGCGGTATTAACTGATGACCTGATGGCGATCTCTATGTAAAAATACAGGTAACCAAAGATAAGCTGTGGCATAGATCGGGCGATAATATTGTTGTAAAAATAAATGTAGATATATTTCAACTCATTTTGGGATGAACAGTATTGGTTGATCATCCTGATGGCAAAGTTGAGGTAAAAATTCCTAAATGAACACAACCTCATGATATAGTAAGAGTAAAAGGAAAAGGTTTTGGGAAGTGATGATTTTTTGAATCTAAGTGAGACTTATTGGTTCATCTTGTCGTTCAGACACCTTCATCGATGACCTCAACCCAAGAAAAACAACGAAAAGAACTACAAAAATCCTATAAATAAGGAAAACTATTTATTGCTATAGTATTGATTGTCATGGATTCATTATTTACCAAGATTATTCATGGAGAGGTGTCTTCATACAAGGTCTATGAAGATGAGTACGTCTATGCCTTTTTGGATATTAATCAGTTTCATCAAGGTAAAATACTCATTGTGCCCAAAGTTCACATTGATCATTTTTTTGATATTCCAGCTCCTTACTATCAAGCTCTTTTTGAGGCATCGAAGATCCTTGCCCCTGTAATTAAACAGGTATTTGGATCAGAGCGTGTAGCCATGGTTATCGAATGATTAGAAATAGCGCATGCTCATATAAAACTTTTTCCTATTAATAAAGCAGGAGATATATGACACGAACCTATGAGTACACTAGATCATCAAAGTATGCTTGACATACAAAACAAGATAGTTACTCATTTATAATCTGTTAATAAGTAACGTTTATTAGTCATGTTATCAATTATTCCTACCCCTATTGGAAACAAAGAAGATATT
>DAOQQF010000041.1:0-8597 GCA_035333525.1 Candidatus Absconditabacterales bacterium
TTCTGTTATTGATGTATGTAGATGTTATTATTAGTATCTTAAGTTAGCAACACCACAAAAAGAATTAAAATAACTTGACATAGATATCTATATATTTATAATGCTTTCACCTTTTAAAAGGTACATTATCAAGTCCATTGCAACATCCTCAGTTAGTACATTTACGGGGCAAGTGCAACACCTTCGATTTATATAATTAGCGTATATTTATTTTGTAATAGTCTTTTTTTATGATTGTTCATCGTAAGCAAACACCCACTACTATTAATATTAAGCAAGGCATTACTAAATTAACAGATATTCATAAACATTTTGAGTTTGAATTAAAAGATATTTTGAATTTTTATAATACAAATAATAAAACCTGAAAAATCATCAAAATGGATATGCTTTTTGATGATTCATTAATTCTTAAAAAAAACATAGACAAGCGATTGATGAGCTGTCTTAAAGATGCTATGAATTATTATTTTGTTAATTTCCAAGATGATATTGGTATAACATTATGTTCTATACAACAAGAAAGAGATTTAAATATCACATTAACATATTGTAATCAGAGACGTAAACCTTTCTTTTTGAATAAAGATGGTATTGGTAAAGGCCCTGAAGGAAGGATATATATATCTGTCGATAAATCACCTATTGATAATTATAATTTTACTGTAAAATATGATTATGTCAAAAAGATATTATGAGATCTAAAAAATCATTCTCAGTGACAATTATGGCTTTCAAAAAATATGATTCCTTATGGATGACTGACTGAACAATGAAGAGCTGTGAATGTTTGTGATTTAGAATCGCTCAAAGAATTGTTGCCAATTAAGCTTGATGAAAATCGATGTACGACTATTGATGATACTAGATGGGTTTGACTAGAACATGTATGATACGAAAGAAAAAAATCTTATATTCATCCCATGTTTGATGATATTTCGAAGATAAATAAGATAATAGCTATGATTCAGTGATATCCCAATGAAGAACAAAAAAAATATTGCATATCAAGAAAATGAAAGGTATATGGAAAATACAGTATACTAACTCTTTTTAAACTATCTGAAATAAAAGTCTTATACGATACTTTGTAAGGCCTTGTAAAATAGATTTTATTTCTTTATGATTTATTATTATGAAATTACAAAACAGAGAAAGATGAAAAAATCTTTTACCAACTAAACAAGAGTTTTCTCATGATATAAGATCCGCCATCATCTCTCTTGCTTGAGCGGTTTTTCATGTGTTTTTTTCATGATGAGATAAGAGTCTAGAAGAGACCTCGAAGGGATATATAAAAAAAAACACATACTACTATAAGTATTGATAAAAACTCATATGATGCCATTGAGATGTTTGCAAGATGATGAAAAGGAATCATTATTTCAAATCATAAAAGCGGTGTTTTTTCTGATTATTTGCCGTTATTTGCTACTCTTGGAGATGATATACTAAAAAAATGTATTTTTTATACAGGTTCATATAATAGAGCTATGAATCAAAGAGAATTTCCAGATTATGTATTTAGACCTGCAACATTGAGAACGAGAAAAGATGTTATTGATCTGAAGGATCAATTAAAAAATGATATTGATTATGTCAACAATAATTGATGATATATTTTTATCATACCACCATGAGCGAATATTTCAGAAGATGCAGAATTTCAAGCATTATTTCAAAGAATAATCAAATGATCAGAAGACAATCTTTCTTTATTGGTTAATTATATTGAACATGATTCTATTAGATGATATAAACAAATTGCTCAATCTATCATAGGAAGCTCTACTCCGTCGAAAACAATAATAACCTCAAAATTACAATCGGTAAAAGATTGGAAAGATAATAATTGAAATGTGATGAAATGAGATGAAATGAGAAAAAAATATAATACAGATATGAAGGGTTAATGCCCATATATGCCTATGATTCTTATCTAATGATAATTCAATTCTCTTGCATCGCCTACCAATAAAATTACTTGGTAGGTATTTTTTATTATTCTGATTATCTTCTATTTAGTATTATTATAAGAATATATGATGTTACCATTGAGACAAGAACTCCAAGAAAGAGGACTGCTCAAGCAATATAGTAATGAGGCTTTGTTTGATCTCTATGATCGCGGTGGTCAGACATGTTATTTGGGTGTTGACCCAAGTGCTGATAGTTTAACTATTGGTAATTTTGCTATGTTTATGACTGCACTACAATTTATGAAAAGATGAAATAAGCTGATATTGATTGTATGAGGAGAAACTGGTATGATAGGTGATCCAGGAGGTAAAGATAGCGAAAGAACTCTTGTGCCAATGGAGATTTTTGAACAAAACTTCCAGAAAATTGATCATCAGGTTTGAACGCTCCTCCATACTATCAACAAGTTATCATGATACGACTGTCAGTATATGATCAAAAATAACCATGATTTTTATGAACATATGACGTTTTCAGAATTTCTTAGATCGGTAGGAAAACATATTACCGTAAACTCTATGATGAACAAAGAGACGGTTGCTAAAAGAATCAATGATCCTGATAAGTCTATTAGTTATACTGAATTTAGTTATATGCTGATCCAATGATATGACTTTGTAAAGCTCTATCAAGATTATGGATGTAAACTTCAAATCTGTGGTTCTGATCAGCGATGAAATGGGGTTACTGGAATTGAACTCATTGGGAAGATGCTTGGGCAAGATGATGCGTATGTTATGACCTCCCCCTTGATTCTTGATAGTAGTGGCAAAAAATTTGGGAAGTCAGAAGGTAATGCAATCTGGTTGGATCCCACCAAAAACTCTCCCTACAAAGTGTATCAGTATTTTATGAATGTTACTGATGATGATGTAGGTAGGTTTCTCCGTATTTATTCATTATTGGATCTCTCGCAAATACAAGATATTCAGAATCGTCACAACCAAGCACCAGAGCGTAGAATGGGTCAGAAGGAGTTGGCGTATCGTGTATGTCAGATTATCTTTGGTACAGTGATGGCTGATCAGGCTCAGACTATTTCTGATTTTATGTTTTCAGCTCATAAACTTGATACTCTCAAAGGAGCAGATCGTGACCTTATTATTCAACTTGCTCAGGAGGTGTGATCATTGGATTTAGGTACTCAAGAAGTATCGATTATTGATGCTTTGGTGCAATCATGATTGTGTGAATCACGCTCTGATGCTAAAAAAAACCTTGAACAAGGCGCTATCATGGTTGATGAAACTCCGATCAAAGATATGAATTTTATCATAACTTCTTCTCACCTCCTTCTCCAAAAAGGTAAAAAAAATATGAAGATAATAAGGAGCTACTAGTATCTATTCTTGATGTAACCCAGTTTTGTTTTCAATATCTGATAATAATCATTGAATTTCTTGTTTGTGATTATTGAGATATGTATTGTATTTAGTAGGATGTGTGCGATCATTAAGTTGTTTTGCTGCAGATTGTATCATCGCAGTATAATCACGAACAGGAATATTTTGTTGGTACGCTCTTTTTCTGAGTTTATATTCGATAAAGTCATATTCTTTATTTGTGAGTCATGATGTGAGTGTTCTCTTTCAGTCTCATTGTTCTTTGATCCATCATAAATTAAAGAGTTTACTAATATTTCTATCTATTGTACATGTGTCGGTATTTCATTTCATTCATTCACTAAAGTTTCGAGTTTTTCTTCATCTAATACTTTTGTTTTGTAAATAATTGCGACATGCTATTGCAACAGGTGGTAGTTGAAATGCATTAGGAATAAAATGTCATGTAGCGAGTTGTTGTAGTAAGAGAATCATTTGTTTTACATTTCAACTAGGATGTATAGCTGATGAGGTGATACTAAGTGTATCAGCCAGTAGTCATGCGTATTTTCATCCAATATCAATAAGTAATGTTTCAGTTTCATTATACCAATTTTTGTCTGATGCTCAGATATCTTCTCGTTTGTTTCGTGGAGTCCTTTTGGGAATATTGAATATAAACTCTTGGTATGTAGATAAATTTTTGAGCTTTGTGTCAATTATATTAATTATTGATTGTTTTCATAATTTTAAGGCTTCTAGTTTTGCATGCAGTAATATAGGGTAGCAGCTCGATTTTGTGGCTGTACGTTTTAAAAAAGCATTTTTCACTTCTGGAGATTGTACATCTCGTTTAAGTCTAGTATAAGTAATAGGCATAGAATATAGGAAAAAAAATAATATTTTTTATATAAAGAATACCTTACTATTTTCAATAGAATATATAGATATTATTGATATTGACTCTATACTTTATATCATTATCATGATTTTAGATATTTTTTCTTTTTCTTCTTTCTTTATTCTTTCTTTTTTGAATCCTCCTTATCCGATTAAAATATTATCAATGTTATTCCGAGTGTATCTCATGCTATGAGATTGAACTCTTTTCTAATGGAAGCTTTGATAGGAAGGAGATAAGACCCTGATTTGGAGTCGGGGAAAATACTTGTATTCCATGTTATATATCCTATAGTTACTTGAACTGGTACTGATCATCGTCATCTTCTTGGTTTTCATGAGGTGATCTTTTTTATTTGATCAGCAATGTCTTGGGGGAGTGTTACAAAATGCCATGAGGCTGGAGAGTTTCCATGGTTCCGAATCCGCAATGGTGCAGTAAATGTTATCATATTATACCAATTAAGTATCAAAAGAGAACTATTATTTTGGTAAATACCGATGATATAACTAGCAAACTATTGGGAATCAAGAAAATGGGTAGTTCGCGTTTGTTATACAATCGGTATTAGTATCAACTAATACTAAGTAAATTGATTCATACCAACCGTGTTTGAAGTAGAGTGATATGTCAGCTTATCATCAATATTCATACAAGTAGCAAAAGTACTCAAAGTATTTTTTTGAACCAACCATGAGGATTTGCTAGGAGTTTGAAGGATGTTATGATTTTGAATCCTGCTATGGACACCAGCCAAAGCATAGCTCAAAAACCAAGACAATAAACAATAGTATATAATACTCATTGTGTAAAGCTACTAGGAAAGATAGTTGCTATGATCAGTATATACGTAGGAGAACATGAATTAAAAACCAATCATAGTGATGAACCCAAGATGATAGTGGACCATTTTGAATGAGTTTCGATGGGATGAATAGAAGATAATCAGACATATCAACTTATACGCTCTCGCAGAGTAGGCAATAAGAGCGTTAGTGCATAGAGTGTAATAATTACTCATGAAAGAGTCATCCATGTTTGATGAGGTATATCTATGAATAGTGTTGATACTTTGAGTAGGATGGTAAATACGAATATTGAGAAAAGACATGATATGATAATGACTTTGGCTTGAGATTGAGACCCAGATAGTCAAGATCATAAAATGACAGGAAGTATAGGTAAAACACACGGTGCAAAGACCGACGTCACTCAGGCTAAAAATGAAGTAAGAATGAGTATCATAGAGAGAGTATATTCAAAGGTTATGAGAAAGTCAAATGAGAACGTATAATGATTGTATTATTTACTTTCCTTCTTATTTTTTTGTACAGTGGGCTGATAGTATTTCTGTTGAAAATTATCGTTATACAGTCCTAGTTTATACAATATTTGTAATTTGGTTTGTAGCCAAAAAACTCTTCGAAATCATCACTGACTATACTTTCTTGATGAGGTAATAGTTGGATAGAGTGATACATAGATGTCTTTATTGTTTCACTTGGTATAATCCAATAGTGTTTTGGAAAATGCTACATCTTCAAATAATTTCATACGAGGGAATCATCATAATTCTTCAAATACTTTTTTACTGCACCACATAGCATTATCTCCAAAAAACTGTTTTGACCTTACCCTTTTTATATTCCAAAAAGTCGTCATCATGTTTGTCCAGAAGGTAAATGGACTATAGAGTTTGAGAAATCATCATCAGATATAGTGACTCAGATCTATGTGTTTGAGTTCCGTATTTGCTTGGATGGGAAGTTGATTATCAGCATGTAGAAATAAGAGTATATCTCAACTAGCAAGACTAGCACCATGATTCATTGTTTCTGCTCTACAATCACCAGTGGATTTCGTATAGATGATATTCTGATTATCTTTATAATGCTTCAAAGAATGAAAAATAATCTGATCATTTGATTGGTCACTGATGATGACTTGCACTTCATGTTGAAAGATGCTCAGAACATGATATACGAGCTCTCCAACGCGAGTTCATTCATTATAACATGGGATTACCACAGAGATAGAGTTAGTCATTGATCTTCATTTTCTTTTTGATGATAAAAGCAATGGTGAATGAACATACGTACAATACGAGAGAGATGAGTAAGTAATTTGTATTGAGCTTGATATTAGAAAAATCTAAACTCTGGACTCCATAAAAAGTAGCTCCAACCAATATATAGGTTACCATACCAGGTATGATGCCAAAAGCAGTAGCGATGGCGTACGATCTTCGCTTCACTCAGAATATTCCACATGCATAATTTACCATATCAAAATTGATTGGTATTAACCTGAGCATTAATGTAGATACGAAATGATTACCATGAAGGTATTGTTTGATCATCGCCATAACACCTTTTATATCACCCATACCAATACGTAAATATCTACCTACTAATCGAGCGATACTCGCACTCGCATTTTCTCATATAAAAGCATAAATGCATCACCAAATAGGACCAAATAATACTCAACCCAATATCGTAGTAATACCAGCTGGGAATAATATCAATGTTCTCACGGTATAAAAACTCATGAATAGTAATGGCCCATACGAGGTTCATTGGAATAGTTGCAGTAATCAATTCCCGATATCGGAAAATGTCAGATTATTTGAATATTTATAAAATACAAATAATCAGAATACACATACTCGAACGATTATAGCAAAAAGTTTTAATGGATTTTTGGGCAATAGTGACTTTATCATAGGAAAGTATCGATACAGTGCTGTAAATCATGTAGTCTTTCTATTGCCTCGAACTCTTTTCAAGCCACAACAGTAGTTCTTGTTCCATCAAGTTCGCACAACACCGCCGGCAATGATTCTGGTGTCATACCCTGCTGGATAGCTCGCTCTTCATAATGAAATTCAGTTTGTATTCACTTTTCATTCAGCTTATCTAAATACTCTTTCCATTCTCTTTTGATGGAGAAATCTCAATAGGTTAGAGAACACAGGTCACAAGCATAAGTACTGGGACTAATAATCTTATGAGCAAAATTAATGAGTTTACTGATTTTATCTGATTTTGCTTTATAAATGAAGATAAGTTTTTTCATACTATTTAAACAATTCTAAATACTTCCCATAACCTCTTTTCTCCATATCTTCTTTTGGAATAAATGCCATTGCTGCACTATTCATACAGTAACGCATTCATCATGCATCTTTGGGTCCATCATTGAACACATGACCAAGGTGAGAATCAGCGTAGGTTGATCTTACTTCGGTTCTTGTAGATCGCAAACTATTATCTACTTTTTCTTTTACTACATCGGCACTAATTGGTTTGGTAAAACTTGGTCGTCCAGTACCACTATCATATTTATCTCTAGAACTAAATAACGGCTCTCCGCTTACGATATCTACATAAATTCACTCTTTATGGTTATTTCGATACTCATTATCAAATGATCTTTCGGTTCATTCTTCTTGCGTAACTTTATATTGCAAGAGACTCAGTGTTTTACGTAGTTGTTCTTGGGATGGTTTTACGAAAGTAGTCAGATTATTGTTATGATTTCAAGTTTCATCTTCTATAGCATCCAATTGATCCTCCAATAATTTAGTTTTATTAAATATTTTTAGATCATCCTGATTATGTACTCGATCTTCACGTCCAGATCCTTTTTTGTAAGCAGCATACCTTACACTTGCTTTGGTATAGTATTTTTGGTGATACTCTTCGGCAGGAAAAAATGTACTATAAGGAATAATCTGAGTCGCAATCGATCCGGAATAGCGACCACTTTCTCAGAGTATTATTTTGCTTTTTTCGGCAAGATTTTGTTGCTCATCATCATGAGTATAGATAGCGGTGGTATATTGAAATCACTTATCGAAGAATTGTCCATCAGGATCCGTAGGATCGATTTGTTTTCGATAGGTCTCCAACAGTGTTTCATATGATACAAGTGTAGGATCATACGTTACTTGGATTCATTCTCTATGTTTGGTATGTCACATACTGACTTTATCATAATTTGCCGTTCTCGCATCACCTCAAGCATATCCCACATAGGTTTCGATAACCCCATCTAGAGCATCAAATGCAGGTTGCATACATCGAAAGCAACCTCATGCAAAGGTAGCAAGTTTGTAGTTTGTTGTATTCACTTTTGTATTCATAGAGGTTTTATGGTTAAGGGGTAAATGAAGTATTCTTTTTTTATAAACTGTCTTCACGGCAAAAACAGATCCTATAAAAAAAACTCATAATATTGCAATCAATCAGATTGTTAATTTCATTTAATTTTTTCGAAATAAATATTAGGAAGCTGGGGAAGAACTCTCAATTCATGAAAAACCACCTATAGGAAGCTAGTTATATCATCGGTATTTACCAAAACAATAGTTCTCTTTTGATACTTAATTG
>DAOQQF010000042.1:0-7875 GCA_035333525.1 Candidatus Absconditabacterales bacterium
GTTTTTTAATTCATATGGACTGTGAGAATCTGAATTATTCATAGTTCAATCGATCTATGCAGTTACTGTTGTTTTGTTAGAGATACCTACTGGCTTTGTTTCCGATAAATATAGTAGAAAATTATCGATATCTTTATGACTTTTTATTGCCTCTATATGATATTTCGTATACTCGATCGGTCATGGTTTTTGGTGATTCGCAATTGCTGAATTTTTGCTTGCAGTATGATCATGTTTTGTTTCTGGAAGTGATACGGCTTTACTTTATGACACATTGCAGCAAACATGAAAAGAAGAGTCATTCAAAAAGAATTCATGACTTCAGACATCATTTGGTAATCGAGCTGAGGCTATATGATGAATTATAGGCTGATTTGTAGGAACTTATTCTTTATCTATGCCTTTTTTTATAGATGGAGTGTCTATTTTTATTGCATTTCTGATTTCACTTACTCTCTTTGAACCAAAAATTCATAAATTTCAAGAATGATCGGATATTCAGCAAATAAAATCAGTGATAAACTATTCACTTAAAAATAGAAAGATATTTTGGCTAATTTTATTCAGTGGTTTTATGTGAGCAATTACTTTAAGTATGGTATGGTTCTCTCAACCATTCTTAAAACTAAATGATGTTCCAGTTCAGTACTTCTGAATATATCGAGCAATTTCGAATCTTGTTGTTTGATTATTTGGTTTATTTGCTCATAAAGTAGAAGCGTATTTATGATCAAGAGAATTTATGTTATTACTGATAGTGGTGAGTTTTGTTTCTATAAGCTTTATTTGATTATATCCGACCTTATATATGTTGCCGTTGTTCTTGATTTTTCAATTCGTAAGAGGTTGATCGAGAGTAATTGTTCAGGATGAGTTGCATATTCAAACTGAGTCTAAGATGAGGGCGACTGTTCAATCTATTAGTAGTATGTTTTTTAGATTATGTTTTGCTGTTTTTTGACCAATTTCTTGATACGTAGCCGAAAGTTATGGTTTGGGAAATGGAATGTTGTTTATGGGATTTATTCTTTGTGGAATCTGTTTTTATATCTACCGCCAGTACTACTTTGGCGCAAAGCTACTGCAATAATACTATTATGGATGTATTTTTGAACTATAAATGAGGTAAAGATTGTTCTTTGCGTTAATTTTAATATAATAATGTATTTTGATGAAGTATTCACATAGTATGAAGTTCTTTGCTATTATGTTACGGATTGCTGTCTGATTATTTTTCATGTATTATAAATCATTGCATGGATTAAGTTTTGGCGAATTTGGGTCAATCCTTTTTAGCTACTTGAAAACAAATCCATATAGCCCTATACTGTTTATTACTTTTTATATATTGAGAATTTTCTTATTTTTTCCCCCAGAAATTTTGACATTTATGTGAGGAGTTCTCTATGGTCCGATGCGATGATCCCTGTATGTATGGGTTGCTGAAGTTCTTAGCTCTCAACAGTGATGGCTTATATGAAGACGGATATGATGATCATTCTTGGGGAAGACAACGCATTGA
This sequence comes from Candidatus Absconditabacterales bacterium, assembly GCA_035333525.1. GTDB lineage: Bacteria > Patescibacteriota > Gracilibacteria > Absconditabacterales > Absconditicoccaceae > CALMFT01. Next base: position 1,523 of record DAOQQF010000042.1, read on the forward strand.
ATACTAGAGAAAATAAAGCGTATTGTACTTCACGAGCCATGCTGAGGCACTTTATTGCTGAGATTATTACCCATCCAATTTGATGTAGTTAATTATGTATGTGGATTTATTCATGTTAATTGGTTTTCCTATAGTATTGCTACTTTGCCCGGTTTGCTTCCAAGCGTCTTACCATTGGTATTCGTATGATCGAGTTTTTATAATCAGACTGTAGATTTCGCAAATATCAGTATAAATCATTCATACTTTTTTGTATCAGTTATTTTATATGTATTTTCGTTTGGTTTGGCTTATTTCTTGCATAGAAGTGTGAACAAAAGAATATTCAATATTCATTTGTACTAACAATTTCCTCTTGCATCTCACTTGTTTTCCATTACCATTAAAGAACGTATTTATTTTATTATACTATGATTATTCGTATGAAAAAAATTATTGTTTCTATGCCTGTTGTTGCTCTTACGACTTTACTGGCAAGTGGTGTGTTTACTGTAGGATGTGCTCCAAAACAGCAGAATAATGATGCAAACTGAGTATCGGGTGCGGTTAAGACAAATGGAATGAAGTATGTGGCCCCTACTCAAGAATATTTAGTTCCAAGCAATGATAAGGAGAGTGTAACTGTAGAGCTAACGTTAGATGGCGATAAGATCGTGGATTATAACATTCAGTATTTCGCACATAATCCAAAATCAAAAAACTATCAAAAGGCTTTTGCTGATAAAATTGGTGCAAAGATTGTTGGTCAATCGGTAAAGGGGTTAAAAGTGTGAGTGGTTAATGGTGCATCACTTACATCAAAGGCGTTTGAAGAATCTTTAACTTCTATACAAACACAGGTTAAATAACAACAGAAGTTAATGTAAATTGAGCCTTCGGGCTTTTTTTCATGTCAATTTAAGATAAGTTTTATATAATACGACCATTATTTTAAAATTGCATGTATGAATAGAAAAAAGATTCTTGTTTGATCTATACTCCTTAGCATTATATTATTTATAATAATATCAAAACCTTGGTTATTAGATGGCGCATACTCCAGTGCTCGATCGTACGCTATGGGATTGTGTGGTCATATTGCTATGGTAATTATTATATGGCAGGTAATTTTAGGTATAAGACCATTATCTTCAGCATGGTTAGGGGATTTCTTTTGGGTTAACAATCTTCATAAATGGTTATGAGTAGCAACACTGAGTTTGATTATTATGCATCCAGTTTTTGTAGTGATTTCTTATGCTACTAACTGGTTATATGCTGTTGTTTGGGATTTTAGTAGTAGTTTCGAGACCTGGGTCACATTAGGTAAGATAGCGTGCAATGGTATATTGGCTATTTTGCTTTCTAGTATCCTTTCCAGAAAGATATTGTCTTTTAGGTCGTGGTATCGATTGCATTTATTGAGCTATCCTATATACGTTTGATTATGGCTTCATGGACGGTATACTGGGACGATGATTATGAATAATCAGATTATACATCGGTATCGATTGGGGCTGGGCATATTTTTAGTTATGGCGACAGTAGTAAGAATTGCTTACCAATTTGGTTATTTAAAACACAAGGCAAAATTATTGGGACATAGGCAATTGACTCCTGATATCTTTGAATTGCGTTTTGAGTTGGATAAAAACATACAATATATACCTGGTCAATTTATATATTTACAAATGAATCAATGAGGAGAGTCTCATCCTTTTACTGTTTTGTCTTATGAAAATAGCATCATTACAATTACATACAAGGTTTTTTGACGGTATACCAAAGTCCTATCTCAGTGTAGTCCAATGAGTCATCCAGTCATGTATATCGATGGGCCATATGGTATATTCACTCAGAATATCGCTAATAAGAGTAAAATTGTGTGTATTGCATGATGAATAGGCGTAACCCCATTTATTCAGCTTATTAAAGATTATCCGAAGAAAGATATTTCTATCCTTATGCTAAATAAATATAGATCAGATATTATATATCATGAACATGTTGCGTCTTATGCTAATAAATATATGCATATATTATCTCGTGAACAATGAGCGGCATATGAAAATGAAATAATCTGAAGAAGATTGGATATCGATACTTTGAGATCGTTTATAGGAACTGAATGCTTGGATACATATTTTTATCTTTGTTGATGAGGTTCTGTGATAATAAATGTTACAAATATGCTTATATCGCTTGGTGTCCCAGAATCCAATATGCAACGAGAACCCTTTGAAATGTAATTCAGGTTAATTTAAGGAAACTTATGTATATATATGGCATTTATTTATTACTTTATTTGCAATGACTTTAAGAACTGCGTTATTTATAGTTATATTATCTTTAAGTGCCTTACTTAGTTGATGTTCACAAACTGTGACTACTGGCAATAGTAGTGATAAAGAAGGTGCGCAAAAAGTTTCTATGGCCACTTCTGGTATGAAGTTGGTAGAGTCTAGTCATGATAATAGTTTACAGGTATTTGCGCTAAACTCTAGTCCGGTTTCCTACGATTGAGAACACTGAATGAGATGATGAAGATGACCAAGTTCTGATTTGCTAACTACATCCATAAAGCTAGATAGTAACGGTTATATTACTGCTGTGTCAAATCAACACCAGGCATGATCTCCAAAATCCGAAAGTTATCAATCGCGTTTTGAAGCTGCTATTGGAGATAAAATTATTGGAAAAAAAATTGTAGATGTTACCATTGGTGTAGTATGATGAGCTTCAAATACTTCCGAGGCATTTAATGCAGCTTTGGACCAAATTAGAACACAATTTAGTCAACAAAGTTAATGAAAAAGTTTAACTTGTATTATAGTTCTATTGGAACGCATTGGGATATCGCATGTATTGCTGATTCTGGTGCGTTTCAGTCTATATCAGATGATATCCAAAAGTTAATGACGCAGTTTGAATCAAATTATTCTAGATTTCGTGAAGATTCTTTGTTGGCTAGACTCAATAAAATGAGAATTCTAGATTCTGAAGATCATCATCTTGTTGCTATGATAAATATAGGAGAATTGTACCGTACCTTGAGTGGCTGATATTTTTCTATTTTTGTCGGATCACAGTTAGAGAATTTGGGATATTGAAAAAACTTCTCAGAAGTGCTGGATAGTAACGAAGAATCTAGTGTTATAATATCAGGCGATACTATTGAACTTAGATGAAGTAAAAATATAGGCTTAGGGGGTGTCGGAAAATGATATCTTATCTGACTTATTCAGCAATACTTTATAGATAGGGGAATACAAGAGTATTGTATTAATTGAGGCTGAGATATAGCTATTTCTCAAAATTATATTGGAACCTTTTGACCTATATTATTGCAACACCCCTTCCATAGGGATGAATATTTCATGCAGCTACCATTGTTGCGCTGAGCCTTGGCGTGATCTGGCAATATGTATAGAACTTGGAAGGATAAAAAGTGAAATATTATCTGACATCTTATCGATCCGACAACATGAGAACCGGCTCATACTGGGGTTATTTCTGCTCATGTTTATCATAATGATCCACTGATTGCAGATATTATGGCTACGACATTTTTCGTAATGCCATTAGAAAAGATTGATGAACTTGCGAAATTAATGGGAGTGGAATATTGTCTTGTATTGGATGATTTGAGATGCATAAAGAGTGTAGGTTTTTGTTAGATTTGTACTGTTTTTTCGGATTATTTTTGTTATACTTTAGGGAGTAATTATTCCTTTTTTTCTTATGTCTCATTTTCATTCCAAACTACAAATTCAGAAAACAATAGATCTTATCTGGAATAGGGAAGTACTACTAGAATGCAGAAATGACGAAGATAATCAGAATGAGCATGTGTTTCTCACTCGAAATGTCATTCGCTCTGCATTTATTCCGAAAGATAATCTCCAGCCATTTATTCAAGCCAATGCAATGATTATTATTCACGAGTGAGTACTTATGCTTGACTGCGGATCTAACAAAATGAAAAAAGAAAATACTGATATGCTGTTTAAGAAGTTGAGTAGTATTATTCATATAGGCTTTAAAGTGCCAGTTAAAAAGAAAAAATATTTCACTCCCAAGAAAAGAGAGTTTTATTAAAACATTTATTTATTTTATTTTGTTTGCACTAAATGATAGCAATAACTTGAAGAATTAATCCTGATTTAGATGCGGTTGCATGCGCTGTTGCTTATGAACATTATCGGAAACAACAATGAATTAATGATAGAGTTGCGGTTTTTCAGGGGAATCCTCATCCTGAAGCTATGTTTGTTTGTAGAGAATTGTGAATTGAATTAAAGAAATGAGTATCAGAAGAATATAATACTTGAATTATGGTAGATTTTTCTCAAAAATTCTGATTACCTAGTTTTATTGACCCCGCAAGAGTTATTGAGGTAATAGATCATAGATGATTTCCTGATTATGATTACTTTCCAAATGCGAAATTTCAAATTGAACTTGTATGATCTGCCGCCACACTAATTGCGGAGAAATTCCAATTCAATAATATATGAATATCACCAGAAATGGCGAATGTATTATATTGCTGAACGCTGTCTAATACTTTAAATTTTAAAGCAAATGTAACGACTTTTAGAGATTATAGATCGGCGGATTGGCTTATTTCACAATGAGCAAAAGTTGAACTATGAAAACAGATGTTTGATTTTAAAACTAAGTATATTCAGGAAAATTTAGAAGAGGTGCTTTTGGAAGATAGTAAAACAAGCACATTGCCCAATAATGATACAATTAATATGATGCAATTAGAACTATTGAATGGTAATTTTCTGTATACTATGTGAAATATCACTGAACAATTAAGATCAAAATGATTGCTCCATGTGGATCATGCTACTATATTTGTGCAAGATTTAGAATTATGAAAAACAAGAATTTATGTGGAGGAGTGACTGAAAGATTTATTTACACATAAGTGATTTGAATGAGCTCTTGTTGATAAGTTTCGGCGAGAAATGCCAAAGCTTTATCTTAGGAAAGAATTGATTCCTATGATCAATAAGTTATGTATAGAATAATAATTTATAATCTGATTATTTCTCATGCCTAAAATGAAAAGATATGTAATGCTGCTATGCTGCTATGCTGCTATGCTGCTATGTTGTTTTACTTCTGCAGTTACGGTAGATATCCCTGGTGATAATGTTATAAGTCGTGATGTAAATGTACCACGTAGTACAGTAAAGGGAGATCAAGATAGTATAATTCAGTTTATTCAGCTTATCAATGGTTACTTGTGGTTTAGCATTGCTGCTATCTGAGTCATTGTTGCTCTTTATGCATGATATCAAATTATTATGTCTCAATGAGATAAGGCAAAAATGAAAAAATGAAATGAAACCTTAACCTCTGCTTTGATTTGAATACTTATAGCTGTATTTAGTTATGTTCTGGTAAGACTTGTTGTGAATATATTTTAATGAAAAAATACTATCAGCCATCTTGACAAAAACTGCTATGGAGATGTAAAAAGTTTTGATCTACTTTGCTCTCTTTTTTTCGCAAAAATTTTCTTTCTTCTATTTTCTTTCTTTCTATTTTTATTATCCTGCTGGGAACCGTTGTAGCTGGATATATCTTATTTACATCACCCAATTTTACTATAGTTCAAGTAAATGTAGTGATGGACGAAAATGCTAGTCAGTATAAAAACCGCATGGAGTATTATCTTCAAAGGGATTTTGTTTGAACGAATATATTGAGTTCATTACGATATCGTTTTAAATTCTTAGGCTATTATAAAAATAAATATGAATGGATTTCGCATATAGATTCTACTAGGAAAAAAAATATCCTAACTATTAACATTAAATGAAAGGTGCCGGATCTGTATTATTCCATTTGATGAGTAAAGTATGCTCAGATTATAGATAAAGGTAATGCTGTTTATCAGTTAACAGGTGGTTTTGATATATTATCATGATCTATACCGGTGCTAGATATGCTTACTAGCAGTAAACTTGTAGAAACTGGCTTTTCGGTTATGTTTCAATGATTAAGTGCTGAGGCGCTCGTAAGACAAATTCAGATTATTCATAATTCAATAGCTATATATAGGAGTATGCAATATATTCCATGAGGCCAAAAGCTCATATTATCAAATAAACAATGAGGGCACTTCTATTTCGATTTGAGAAAAAACATGTATGAGCAACTGGCGAAGTACAGAATGATAAATGGGACTGGAGTTCTCATTAGAGGTGATGTTGATTTATGAACTATGGATGATTTAATATTTTACTAAGAATAGATATAATGCTCAATCTTACTATTATGCCTTATGAGCATTTATTCAAGGGTCTACCCAAGATAACTTGATATAAATCAAGATTTATCTATGGTAGTAAGCA
>DAOQQF010000043.1:0-7800 GCA_035333525.1 Candidatus Absconditabacterales bacterium
ATGCTTACTACCATAGATAAATCTTGATTTATATCAAGTTATCTTGGGTAGACCCATAATAATATAAAAAAACCCAACGGATTACTCTATTGGGCTTTTTATTATAAAATAATAAGAAGGATTTTACTAATTTGCTCCAGTATCTGGTAAACTATTTGGAATAATTATTTCTTGTTCTGGCAGATCATTTGACATCATTAGTCAAGAAGGTAAGGTAAGTATTTTTTTCTTTGGTCAGGTAGAAGTATTTGTTTGAGATGATTGTTCATTAGAAGAGGTATTTGAGATGAGAGGAGTAGTGGAGTTATTAGTTACTGGTACTTGACCAACTGGAAAAGGTATAAATGTACTTCCTCAAGGCACAACATATCCATAAAATATAACTCATGTCTTATTATTACCAGTATTGATATCAAGTCAATAATATGAACTAATCAAGCCAGAGTTATATCAAGTTCATTGAACAGTAGGAATAGCATCAATTCGGAGTGTTGCTGTCGCTCAACTAACTAAAGTCGATATATTCCATGTTGCAGTTCCATTATTCCAACTTCCAGTACTTGCAGATCATGAAAGTATATAAAGCAATGATACAGTATCAGTAACTGCTATAGCGGTAGCTGTATCTGGACCATTATTAACCACAGTAATAACAAATCTAGCTATCTTTGCAACTTCAAGTGTATCTCAAGAAAGTGATGTTTTGGTAATAACTAGATTAAAATAAGGAAGATAACCAGTAAAAGATCATGTTGCAGTATTATTACCAGTAGAAATATCATACATTATTGTCACTCAAGTCAATAATGCAGTATTATTCATAGCAAGTCATGTAAGTGCTAATCATGTTGTTAATCTCGTTACAATAGTAAGTGTTATTTGTTGACCACTTACTATATTACCCAATGAATAGATACCAACAGGAGCAGGCGCTATATTGGAAGAAACATAAGTTAATCATGCAGGTAAAAAGTCCTGAACCATGACTCCAGTGGCGGTATCTCATCAAGTATTAGTAACTACAATAGTAAAAGTAATAAGATCTCCAGAGAGATATCATGTTCCACTTATTCCATTTGTATATGTTCCCGTGGATACATTTTTAGAGATAGTTAAATTATACCATGGTAGATATCATGTTGCTATCAGATTATCAGAATTATTTGCCGTAGTAGTATCAAACATCATTGTATCACCTGTCAATGAAGCTTGATTATTTATTGCAATACCAGTGTATTGTGAGCCAGTCAGTATTCTTGCTACAAAATACATATCAACATCATCACCACTCATAAGTAAAGGAAGGTAATAGAGTCATGAACTGCCTGTATTAGTATAGGGATCAGGCAATACAATAAGGTCAATAGTAGTAGAAATAAGTTCTAATCCTAAAGGCAAAATATCTTGGACATACACATCTTTTGCTCTATCACCACTAAGATGAGCAATAGTTACCTTATAAGCAATCAGATCTCATGATACGAATCATGTGCCAGTAATGCCATTAGTGTAAGTTGGTGTATACTCTCACATTATACCTGTATAGAGATCCTTCGTAATTTCTAGGTCATAAGATGGATTGATGATTACATAAGATCCAGTTGCTATATCATTACCCGTATTTGTTGTATATGATTCATAACCCTCGCCGACAAAAGAAAGAATCTTACCAGTATTTGTATAAGAACCAGTCATAGTCGTGTAACCAGTGACAATAAGATAATGATACTGATGTGGAACAGAATCAATAATTGTTCGTGTTGATAGTCATGTATCATATAGCGGAGTAGGTAGAAACGATGCACTTCGAGACATATTAGTAAGATTAAGAGAAGACATAATATCTTCCACTATAATTCCTGTTGTAGGAAAATATCCATTAACAATTTCAAGCTCAAACGCAACAGGGTCTCATACTAATCCAGTAGTTGGAGTAAGAACTGTTTTCGTAATACGCAGATCGTTGCCGCATTTTGTATTGATAATAGTTCATGTAACAATCCATACTGGAGAAGAAACAACTATGGTCAAATCCTGTATTAAAATACCAGTATTTCCTGTTCCATAGATTGTTTGACTACTATATCCAGTACCACCAGGAGTAAAACCAAATCCAACAGTATCTGCAAACAATGATTGAGCTGAAGATTCAACTGTTCCATTTACAAAACTATTAAAAGAATTAGATACATTTTGTGGTCCTCCAGAAGACGATCACATAATCATAGTAGGAGTTGGGAAATCATAGATCGTTCAATTAAAAGAACCACTCCATGATTGAGAAGCTGATCAAGTTGAAAATTTAAATGCATCCACTTGTATCTCATAAAGACATACATTGGCATTTGGATTAGCTGTAATAGCTGCAAATGTTTGACTAACTGTAAGAATATTTCATGATACTGACACAACTAATGCCACAATCATAAAAAATCTCATCAAAGAAGAATAAAAAGATCTCATGAGAGAAAGAAAATAATATAAAAAAATAACAGATTACTAAAAATATGAATCTATCAATAAGTAACTTTCTTTCTTATAGTTTCAAGATGATTTTATTCAATATGACTTATATATTGGAACCATAAAGTCAATAGATATTCTGCATTAAAGATAGCCCTCATATTCAAATTTGTCTGATATAATGATAAAAAAATCAGAAAAACAGCTTGCAATCATATTTTTGTTTCGTATTATTATATTATATTCTATAATGTGTATATATCCTCATAAAATATGAGGATTTTATATATCGTTCTTTGGACTAACATCTTATATCTTATAGTACCCATGAATCTCCAAAAAACTATTATCTTCTGAGCAGTATTTTTAGATATTATTGGTGTATCAATAATTATACCAGCATTTCCTGATCTTAAACTATATTATGGAATCTCAGAGTTCCAAGTGACGATGGGGCTGACTATCTACTCATTATGTGCTTTTTTGGCAGCGCCATTATTGGGTCAATATAGTGACAAGCACGGCAGAAAATGGCCATTGGTAGTATGTGTACTGGGTACTATGATCTCTTATCTTTTGTTGTTGGTTACTAAATCATATTGGATATTCCTCTTATCAAGGGTAATCAATGGTATTACCTGATGAAATATATCGATCCTCCAAGCAATGATTACTGATATTTCCCCCGATAAACAAACCAAAAATAAACACTTTGGTCTCATGGGAGCGTTGTTTTGACTAGGATTTATTTTATGACCAGTGTTATGAGCTATCCTACTCAAGTTTCGATGAATACATGGTATTTTCTGGTTTGGAGGACTCTTCGGGTTCATTGAAGCAGTTCTGATTATCGCCCATTATTCCAATACCAATCACCCAGATCATAATAAAGTACTCTCCTTTAATCCGTTTCAGGTTATGCAAAAATACCTCAAAATACCTACGATGAGAAACTTTCTCATATCGTTATTTTTTCTATGAGTATGAGGTTTTATGATCAATGCTACACAAGGTTTGGATATGCAAAAACTGTTTGGTACGACAGGAGCACAATATGGATGGTATCTTGCGATAGTCTGACTCATAGCAGCAATTAATATGGGATTTTTAGTACCCAAATTCCGAACCAAATTCTTTACCAATAAGACGCTTATAATTATGGCACATATTGTCATCGTTGTGTGACGATGATTAATAGGAACAACATCACATTTGGGTCGATACTTATGATTATTTTATTTGACTATACTCTTGTCTGGCTACTATATGACTGTCTATAATATCGAAATCATGTCTCATGCTAAACCATGAGAAATCGGTGAACTGTCTGGTATGCTTGGTGGACTTCAAAGTCTCTTAATGTTTGTGTGACCACTCATTTGATGAATAATGATGGCATTTCAACGAAATATCTATCGATGATCAGCTCTTTGTACTGTTATTAGTTTGGCTATTATCATAAGACGAGTTGTCACTCCTCAAACCACTCATTATCACTAATCATACCTTTTTACTTCTTTTGTATACTCCTATGTTTATTGTTTCACTGATTATCACGCTTGGTATGTTCTTGTTTAATGGATTAGCATCATGGCTACCACTCAACAACATGAGCACTGGCCAACTATCAGATAATCTTCACACACTTATCACCCCAGCTGGTTTTACCTTTGGGATATGGTCACTTATCTATGCTGGTCTGATTATTATGTTTATTACTATTGGTACCCAAAAAATAATTCTTCCTCAAAAAACGCGAAACCGATATGTGATATCATGTTTTGCGAATATAAGTTGGATTATAGCACGACATCGAGGAAATCTTCATCTGAGTATGATACTTATGCTCATACTATTGATTTCACTTATTATGATCTATCAGTCAATAAAAAAAAGTACTCTTTCTCAACGAATCATACAAAGTACTCTCCTCTATCTTGGTTGGATTCAAATTGCTTCATTTGTTATGCTAACCATCTATCTTATCTATCAGTTGTGATGGATCGATAAGCTGAATACCATACGACCAATAATAGTCATAACTCTGGTATGAGTACTCAATATCTGATGGATACTCAAAGAACGTCAAGTCATACCTCCATTGGTATGAATACGAGCATTATGGTGAATTATCAATGGCCAGACTACATCACTCATTGTGACGAGTTCATGGATTGTACTTACTGTATTGGTTATAGGAGTACTTGGATATGGAGTATGAACAATATGAAGAAGTAAATCTTAAAAATCAAGAAAAAAGAAAGTCCTTTGAATAAAATATTCAAAGGACTATAGTAGAGAGTGAAAGATTCGAACTTCCGTACGCTGATTGCACATCAACTGCTCTAGCCATTGAGCTAACTCTCTAAATATTAACAATAGTTGATATTAATTTTATTATTCATCAAGTCAATAGTATTTATTAATAGTATTTTATTAGCTAAAATTGTTACAATATTTTATACCTATTTATATGTCTTTGTAAAAGCTATGAAACTAACCAAAATGATAGCAACTATCTGACCTGCAACATGGGATCCAGAAAAAATTGTTGAGCTCTATAAAAATGGTATCAATATTATTAGGATGAATTTTTCACACAAAGATTATGAAGAAAAAGAGCGTGTTATCGCACTTGTTCGTCAGCTCAATCATGAAAATAAAACAAAATTAAGTCTCCTTATGGACAACAAAGGCCCAGAGATAAGAACATGAAAAAGAGAGTCTAAACTTGAAATTATGAGATAAACAATCTTCAAATTATGGATCAAGCAAGACAATATGGGTGAACAAGATCTTTTTTGTGATTACCCATATCTTTTAGAAGATGTTGTGGTTGGTGATAGTATCAAAATCGATAGCGGATTACTAGATGCCAAAGTTATATCAATACACCAAGAGTACTGTGAATGCGAAGCACTTCATACGGCAATGATTGGTTCATACAGACATATCAATTTACCCTGAAAAAAACTCAAACTTCCTGGTCTGACCGAACAAGATAAAGAGGATCTTCTTTTTGGGATAAAACATGCAATCAATATTGTTGCTATGAGTTTTGTTAGGTCTGCAGAACATATTCGTGAACTGAGGAAGTTTTGGTCTGATAATTGATGATGATCAATACATATTATAGCAAAAATAGAAAATCAGGAATGACTCGATAATCTGATAGAAATTATACAAGAAAGCGATGGTATTATGGTCGCTAGATGAGATCTTGGTATAGAGGTTCCTATTACCTTACTACCAATGTATCAAGAACAGATTATTATCGAATGTCACAAACAAGGTAAACCAGTTATTGTAGCAACACAAATGATTGAATCCATGATCAAAGAACCATTCCCAACCAGAGCTGAAATCAATGATATCTATCAAGCAGTGACTATGTGAGCTGATTGTACTATGTTGAGCTGAGAGACTGCAATAGGGTCATACCCAATCCAAGCAACTCATTTTATGAAACAAACCATACAAACAGCTGAAAAAAACTCTCATCGTAAACTTATCGACTTTTCTGATGAATGACGAAGTACCTTGTGATTATTACAAAAACACCTTGTTCAATCAGCCTTATTGCTTGCACAACATATCAATGCAGTATGAATTGTTGTATTTACTAAATCATGAACGCAAGCAAAACTACTTTCTGCTTACAAAGCACCAATACCAATACTTGCATGTACTCGAGATGCATGAGTTACTGAAAAGTTGGGCTATTATTATGGTGTTATTGGTCGTACCATAGAGGGTAAACCAGATATCACCTTTGATTGGATTAGTAGTCAGTGTCAGATTATCGATAATCCAAATCGTAGACCATTTGTTGTTGTTGCAGATACCGACACATCAACAGGTCACTACCCTGCTATACAAGTAATAGAATAGGGGAAAACTATTTATACATTTATGATTTATGGAAAACGCTATATGAAATATTTTGATGAACGAAATAGTGAAAAAAAAATAATAAACTCAAGAGTTTCTATACACGCCAGGGCATTACAAATTTGGCATTGTAAAATTTGAGTGAATATTTGATCAGAAGAAGATGGAAAATGATGATTTTTGAGACCCGTGTTAATAATATGACATATAGGTAATATGCTCATAGTATTACCCACAACAACTAATGAAAAATATAGTTCATTACCATTCTATATTCAAATTAAATCAGTAGATTTTGGGATCAAAAATGGAACGAATATAAAATCATTTGTAATACTTTCTCAAATAAAAAGTATTGATAGTAAAAGATTAATCAAACACAAGTATACTATTGATCATAAAGAGTTATTAGTAATAAAGAAAAAATTAGCAGACTTAATATGCTAATTTTCCATAATATATAATTGTTGTCGGCTAATCATGAGATTAGCCTAGGGTCATCTTTCGATGTGTTGTATGAATATTATAATAAAATAACTTAAAAAAAATCAAGTTTTAATTTAGGCTCCTTAATTTAGTTTCTCCACTTACTTTATTTTATGTCCTCCACACATTCCCACTATGATGTTGTCATCATTTGATGATGAGTAAGCTGAACAGCACTGTTTTTTGCATTGAGTAAATACACTACTATCAAACGTATCGCTCTCATAGAAAAATATCATCAACGATGACAGGTAAACTCCAAATCAACCAACAATAGTCAAACACTACATTTTGGTGATATTGAGACCAATTATTCGTTGGAAAAAGCAACCAAAGTAAAACATAAATCTGATATGGTAAAACATCTCGTTCATAAATTAGCAGATGAATTTCCTGATAGACAACTCTACTCGATATACAATAAAATGATTATCGCTGTATGAGCAAAACAAGTTGCAGAACTTGAAAAAAGATATGAATCATTCAAAACACTCTTTCCTTCATTGATTAAAATAGGAGCTAAAGAGATAGCACAACTCGAACCCAATGTTATGAAAGGCAGAGATCCCAATCAACCTATTATAGCTCTTAGTTCACCTGAGTGATACACTATCGATTATGGACTACTTGCTCAAACTATGGTAGAAAGTACTCAAATCAACAATACCGATCGTGTTTTACATACGATGTTGGACACCAAACTCAAAATCATCACACGTAGTACATCAGGTTATCATCTTGTCACACAACAATGAGATACAACTCTAGAGATTGATGCAACTATGGTTGTGGTGAGTGCATGAGGTCATACTCCACTCATTGCTCAATCATTGTGATATGGTAAACACTTTTCGATTCTATCAGTAGCAGGAAGTTTTTTTAAGTCTAACCATCACTTACTCAATGGAAAGGTTTACACCATGCAAATACCCAAACTCCCCTTTGCAGCAGTACATGGTG
>DAOQQF010000044.1:0-7661 GCA_035333525.1 Candidatus Absconditabacterales bacterium
CAGTGATGTAACAGATTCAGGTATGAATGCTAAATTGGTCGATCATCTTAAAACAGTAGACTTTTTTGATGTTGCTAATCATCCTACAGCTGTAGTTGATGCTACCAAAGTTGAAGGTAATAATGTCACTGCTGATGTTACTATCAGAGGAGTTACTAAATCTCTTACCTTCCCGGTAACGCTTACCAAAGATGGCGATGGATACACTCTTTCTGCTGATCTTAACATCGTCAGAAAAGATTTTGGAATTGGAGACACATTACTTGGTAAAGTAGCACTTGAAGATACCTTCTTGATCAAGTTAGATAAAGTTGTCTTTATGAAATAAGACAAAAAAATAAAAGATAATCTGAACAATTATCGAAACAATATATACGGAAAAAAAATAAATTGTTTTTACTTATAAAATAAGTACAATAAAAACAACCCTTCGGGTTGTTTTTATTGTTGTCATCTTTGATAGGAACTATTTTATATAATAACACTAATGTGGTATGAAAATCGGTATTATCTGACTTCCCAATGTTGGTAAATCAACCTTGTTTAATGCTCTGACCAAATCATATGCTGCTAATGCGGCTAATTTCCCTTTTTGTACTATCGAACCCAATGTATGAATAGTTGACGTAAAAGACTCTAGGCTTGATCATATATCCAAACTTATGAATACCCAAAAAACAATTTTTGCAAATACTAAGTTTGTTGATATTGCATGATTAGTAAAAGGAGCCTCCCAAGGTGAATGATTAGGTAATAAGTTTTTGTCCCATATCAGAGAAGTTGATGCATTAGTTCAGGTTATCAGATATTTTTCTGATAGCGATATAACTCATGTTCATGGCACTGTCAATCCTGTATACGATGCTGATGTTATCAATACAGAGCTGATTATTGCTGATTTGGAATCAGTCGAGAAAAACCATGCTATGCTACAAAAAATAGGCCACAAAAGAACCCAAGACCAAGAGATATTATTCAAAATCTATGGACTAGCACTTGAAGCACTCAATGCTGGTAAATTTATCTTTACTATCAGATCAGAACTTGCCCCTGAAGAGCTAAAGATTCTCAAATGATTGCAATTTATTACTGATAAAGAGATGATTTATGCAGTAAACGTAGCTGAGTCAGATTTAAGTCGTTTTGAAGAAATAGAACAAGAAATAAGCAATAAACTGAATACCAAAGCGGTCTGCGTTTGTGCTAAAATGGAATCTGAACTCATACCATTGGATGAAGAGGAAAAAAAAGAGTACTTGGAAGCTGTTTTTTGATCATTTACCAACTATAATCAAGTACCCACCTTGGATAGATTGATCACTCTTGTATATCACCAAGTATGAATGATGTATTATTTTACAGCAGGTGAAAAAGAGTGTAGAGCACGAAGTATACCCAAAGGGAGTACTGCACCACAAGCCGCATGAGTTATTCATAGTGATTTTGAAAAATGATTTATTAGAGCTGAAGTAGTTAACTACTCTGATCTCTTGACACTAGGTGGACGAAATCAAGCAAAAATGAACGGCAAACTCAAACAAGAAGGTAAAGAATATATCGTCCAAGATGGCGATGTTATGTTATTTAAGTTCAATGTATAAAGATCTATGGTAATATAATGTAATGTAATATTTATTATATAATACTATACCTATATAAATGGAAAAAGTGCTTAATACTTATACTATTTGTCAGTGAAAACATCTTGCAATTAAAGCTATAGATATTGATTTTTGAAATAATAAAGAATCCACATTTGAAATGATCTCATTTGTAAAAGATGATTATGGAGGAGCTATTATTGCTGCCTATGATACTATAACCAAAAATGTGATTATGATTCAACAGTTTCAAGTATGATATGGCAAAAAAACACTACTTTTACCTAGATGAGGTAAAGAATTATGACATAATATACTCCAAACTGCCCAAAAAGAACTTCTAGAGGAAACCTGATATGAGGCAAAAAAATGGATTGAATGACCGGAAATATATTCGTCACCATGATTTTTTAACCAGCATACTGGTGTCGTTCTTGCATTTGATCCCTTTATTTCCAATCAGTCACTACAAAGAGATGAAATAGAGGAAATCGATGTTATTTTACTACCACTTGAAGATGCCCTTAGTTGTATAATGAATGGGAGTATTATTGATGCGAGAACAATTTCTGCATTATTTATTCTCTCATATCATCTCCAACATACAAGAACAATAACCTAATCAACAACAGATACTCTTATTATTTCGGAGTTTTTATTTTATTCTTATGATATTCACATGAAATCTGCACTCATCTTACTGACATTTTTATTCTGATTATCAAGTATTTGTCCTAGCTTCGCCTATGATACTACCAATAAAAACCAAGGCAAGGTTGTTACCTCTCCCAAAGTTGATACGAGTATACCTTCATGGTTTGCTCCAAGTACCAACAAAGATATTGCACATTGGCTCAAGGTTTTACCTTATGAAGAATATAGATACCACAACCAATATATAGTCATACCTGCGATGGGCATGGTGGCACCTCTTATGGAACTTGAAACAGGTAGCCAAGCATACAAAGATTTTATTAAAACCAAGGGAAAAAGTTTTGACTCCAAAGCATACAATAGACTCTTGGTATGAGGACCAACTATCTACCCATGAACGGCTCCCATTGGCACAAAAGGTAATACATTTATTTTTGGTCACTCTAACTATCGAGTAAACGAGCCATGAAGTTTTAAAACAATTTTTAGACTAACCTACAATATTGAGTTATGAGACAAAATATGGGTATATAAAAAATTTGATGGGAAACGAGTATTTTTTGAATACACCGTAGATATCTCTAAACTCATAGGAGCTCATGAAACCAAGTATATGTTACCAGAAAAAGATAAAATTACTATTAGTTTATCAGCATGTCGACCTATTGGTACAGCAAAACAAAGATGGCTCAATAGATGAGAATTGACTTATGTTGAGGAACTAGATAAGGTTCTCAATCCCCCTAAACCCAAACCTCCAGTAAAACCAAAAAGAAAAACTAAAACAGTAGTAGTGAGTGGAAGTATAGCAAGTTGAACACAAGTAATAAGATCATAAGATGAATTTTATTCTTTATACAACCTACGTCATGTCTATCTATCAGCGACTTATAGTGACCATCTTGTTATGATTTTTCTGATTATCAAGTATTTGTCCTAGCTTCGCCTATGATACTACCAATAAAAACCAAGGCAAAGTTATTACCTCTCCCAAAGTTGATACGAGTATACCTTCATGGTTCAAGCCAATGAACAGTAATAATCTTAATGACTGGTTAGCAATACTACCTCCCGAATTACATCATTATAAAGATGCGAATCAGTTTATGGTTATACCTGCAATGGGTATGATCACACCTATTGTGGAAATACCTTCTTCAAGTAGCGACTATCTCAATGCTACCAAAGGTAAAAACTTTGATTATAATAAATATTTAGTCGATGGTCCTACCATCTTTCCATGAACAGCTCCAGTATGAACACCAGGCAATACGTTTATTTTTGCGCATTCAAATTATCGACATGATAAACCTGGTAACTTCAAAACAATTTTTAGACTAACCTACAATATAGAAAAGGGAGACACCATTTTGTACTTCAAAAAACAATGATCACAACGAACAATGTACACCTATGAGGTCATTCAATCAATGTTAATAAATGAAACGGATGTGTGGATTATGCTTCCAGAAAAATGAAAAACTCAATTAACATTGTCGGCATGTTGGCCTATTGGTACAGCAAAACAAAGATGGATGAATAAAGCAAATCTTATTAAAACCACTACTCTACAGTATGAGATAAACTGAATCAATAACTCATCTTCTACCACTTCTACAAAATGAGAAGAATCATGAAAATTTATAGAATACAACCCTCAACAACGTTTTGAATCGATTATTCAATTAGCAATACAAATCGCTTTAGATGCGATAAAACATATCACCGTAACCAATTAATTGATTATGCGTTAGATAATTCTAACCAATAAAGAATTGACATATATAAATAAATTACTCATAAAATAGTCTTTAAAGAGTATCTTTTTTGGTTGTCAACTTGATTTTATGATCAACATAATTATTATGAGGACCCTTTTATGCAACAAACAAGGTTTACAATATCCATTTATTTTTTCTATGACATTTCATGTTAGATCTTCAAAAAATCATAGGAACACCTGCTGTTTCCATTGAGCTTATCGATAAAACTACCAATAAATTTACCATCAAAAATCTTCCTAGAGGATTTGGTTATACATTTGGAAATAGTATAAGAAGACTTGTATTATGATACTCATTTTCATGAGCAATAACTGGTATTAAAGTAAAAAATGCTCCACATGAATATACTGTCTTAGAGTGAGTAAAGGAGTCGGTTTTGGACATATTGATGAATCTCAAATGATTGAGATTTAAAGTAGATAGTGATGGTGATGGTATCACATGGGTTGCACAAAAGTTCAATCATATTGGTCATGTTACATCAGACCAACTCAAACTACCTCATGGTATTGAACTTATTACTCCTCACGTATATTTATTTGAAATTACTGAACCAAGCACTGAGGTATATATTGAATATCGTATCGAAAAATGATATGGATATATTACCATCCAAAATCTCAGAGATAGAGAAAGAAAGTTAGAGGCAACTGATACTAATTTATTGCTTATTGATAATAGTTTTAGCGTGGTCAATTATATCAAATATCACGTAGAAGAAGTAGCTACTGATTTCACTGGATGAATAAAAGATACACTGATTATTGAAATCCAAACAATTAGTGAGGCTATTTCTCCTAAAGATATCCTTAAATTTGCAGGAAAAATCCTCTGAGATTATGCTTCATTATTTATGTTTGATAATGCATTTTTGGATGAGTCATTCTTTGCAACATATGATGATCTCAAATCCTCTGAGTCAGAACTCCAATCATCTACTGTTTGAATGAATGTCAAAAAACAACCAATTGAAATACTTGGATTATCAGAAAGAACAAGAAATGCATTACTAAAAAATAACATCATGTTTGTAGAAGAACTTGAAATGAAAAAGAAAAATGAGCTCATTAATATGAGATGAGTAGGTAGAAAAGCAGTTGATGAGATAGAAGATAGTCTAAAATGACATGGTAAAAAACTTTGATCATAGTACAACAATTATTAGATTAGATTAGATTAGTTTTATTATGACAATATAAATACCCCACAGAGTTACATATATATTGTGTCTTTTAGAAAGCAATTTGTAAGACACAACAACTAAATTATTCTTTTTTGCAGAAATAATAGTTTAGCAATAATTATTTATCATTAGTTAACCATTAACTACTCCCTATTTATCTCTTTGAACATTATGTATTATGAGACACCAAAGAAATCGCCTCTTGGATATCAACCATGGATATAGTATGACCAGACATCATCTGTTAAGAAGTATGCTTACTAGTTTAATCAAATATGGTCGTATTACTACCACCTCCAAAAAGGCAGCAGCAGTAAAAGCATATGCTGATAATTTTTTTTCAAGATTAGTTGGTTATGCTAATCAGAAAGATGGCACTAGAAATGCTATTGCTTATATCAAATCAGTTGTATATACTGAGGATGAAGGTAAAAAAGCACTCAACGAACTTACTCCCAAATTTGTAGAATCAAATATCATATCATGATTTACCAGATCATTCAAACTTGGTTTTAGAAAAGGCGATACTGCCGAAAAAGTAATGATTACTTTGGCATAAATCATCTCTTCATCTTATTTATCAGATTATTTTTTATACTCATGCAGATAACAAAACGTGATTTAAATAAAACTGTCTATGTCAAACAAGACGAACTCAATAAACACATAGACTGGTATCATCTTGATGCAACCAACATGAAAATTGGTAGGCTTGCAACACTTATTGCGGACCATTTGATAGGCAAAAATAAAGCCCATTATATGGATTTTTGGAATACAGGATGATTTGTAGTAGTAACAAACGTTGCTAAAATGATTCGAACATGAAACAAAGGTATCGACAAAAAATACCATACCTACTCTGGTTGGAAAGGAAACGTCAAAACAGTAACACTTAAAACACTATTTACTAAAGACCCACTAAAAGTATTATGGTTTGCTGTGAGATGAATGCTTCCCAAGAATAAACAAAGAGATAGTAGAATGAAAATGCTCAAAATGTTTATAGCTGAAATGACTCAATACACCAATTTACCTCTTAAAGAAATCAAGTAACCATGTCAAACAAGTATATTTTTGCTGTTGGTAGAAGAAACAGATCAACTGTTAATGTAAAACTCTATCCAAATGGCTCTGGCTCCTTTACTATTATCAAACCAAATGGCTCATCTATTGACCTCAAATCATATTTTGGAGGTAATGAGTACTTGTATGAAAATGCTATTTATCCTTTTTTGGTAATGGGTAAGGATGCACTTTCATCATATGATGCAGAAATTGAGATAAGCTGAGGCTGACCAAAAGGACACTCAGATAGTATCAAACTTGCTTTTTCAAGAAGCATTATTAGTTCTGATGCTGCTTTGAGAACTACTCTTAAACCATTTGGGCTTTTAAAAAGAGATCCTAGACGTAAAGAAAGAGTGAAACCATGATTGAGGTGAGCAAGAAAAAGACCACAATGGAGTAAGAGATAATTGTTGATTCATAACTCATGAAATATTATACCGATTGTATAACAAACGCGAACTACCCATTTTCTTGATTTCCAATAGTTCGCTAGTTGTATCATCGGTATGTACCAAAATAATAGTTCTCTTTTGATACTTAATTTATAACTCACATACAATACACTCTTGTATACAATATTACATCGAGTGTATTGTTTTTTTATATAATATATTAGATATATGAACTGATTAATAGCTCTCATGTGATGATCTGGAGCATGAAAAAACACAATCATTAATGAAATCTTAAAGGATTCATACTTTTGCTCCAAAATGAATTTTATACGCTCTATTAAAACCAGAGAATATCGTGAGAATGAAACGCCGTGAATCAGTTATATAAAAAAGACTATATGTGAACTTGAACATATGAAACAAACATGAGAACTCTTAGAGTACAATGAATACAAAGATCCACACACACATCAAGTAGTATGAAAATATGGTACGAGTATTGATGAAGTAAAAAAAGTTTTAGCCACAACGCATGGAATTAAAGAACTAGATCCAAAGTGATTTACACAACTTTTGCAAAGAGAGTCTTTACTAGATTTTCCTATTAAATGAATCTATGTTCAAGTAAGTAATATTGAAACTCTCCAAGAAAGAATCATGGAAAGAGATCCTCATATTAACAAAAAAGAACTCTCATCAAGACTTACTATTGCTCAACAAGAGCAAGAAATAATTAAATGAATACAGACTCATCATCAACATTACTGACATTATCAGTACGAATTACTTACTATTATTGATAACTCTCAAGATATAGATATCGCAGTTAAAACAACTAAAAAAACCCTACTTGATTTTTTTAAAACAATAATATAAAGCTTATTTTATACTGCCTATAGTCACAAACTACTTTAAAACTCCTATCCATACACTTCTTTCTGATAACACTCCTCACAATATACCTTTCATTCAT
>DAOQQF010000045.1:0-7553 GCA_035333525.1 Candidatus Absconditabacterales bacterium
ATCACTGACAGTGATATAGTTCATAGCAACGAGTACTTTACCATCCAAAAGATTTCCATTTGAATCAACTTGAATCATAGATTCTGGAAGTAGGACGACAGTACCAGAGTGAGCTCATCATACTTTCTTGCCTTCTCGCATAGCTTTTTGGTCAGCAGCGATTTTGAGATCACTACCAGCTGTAGGAGTGGTGGTAGTAGTTGTAGATCATTCAGCGGTACCAGTTTGGATAGTATCAGCTTGTGATGGAGCATCTACATCCAACATACGTTTTTTTGCACATCATGCAATAACAAGTGCAACTAACATAATTGATACGATTACGAGTGTTTTTTTCATGATTGAGAGTATAATATTAAAAGATAAAAAGAAACAGAATGAAAAGGTATTACATCATGAAGAGCTTTTTTGATTACTTTTGAGTCTATGAATAATACTCAATAGTTAATTAATGTATTATTTCAATACTATTATATCTATTTATATATCATTAGGTATAGTTTGTCAAAATAAATGTTTTTTTATCTTTCTTTATGTCTTACCTTGTAAAAAGAGTCCTATCTCATGAATAAACTGACTAATAGCATTCTTTAATTGATCTAGTTCTGATAGTGAAAAAGTAGATAATACTCGATCCACTGTTTGATATCATGGTTGAGTAGGTCTTCCAATACCAATTTTTATCCTAAAAAATTCATCAGTATTTAATCTATTGATGATATCTTTGATACCATTTTGTCATCAGGACGATCATTTTTTTTTGTATTTATGTGATCAAAATGGCTGATCCAAGTCATCAGTTAGTATGAGTAGCTGTTTGTTGTTGATTTTATAATACGACATAAGTGTCTGGACACATGAACCAGAGTGATTCATAAATGTTTGAGGTTTAACTCGCATGAGTTGATAAGAGCCATAGGGGAGTGTTTTTCATCGAATCTTACTTGTTGATTCATCGACGATGATAGTAGTTTTACCTATTAGTCCATTGCTTGTTTTGTCCATAGATCGTTGTACCTCCAAACCCAGTTTTGCTATAATCATATCCATGACTATTCGACCGATATTATGTCTTGTGAGTGCATACTCCTTTCAAGGATTTCATAGTCATACAATGAGGAACATGAAACATTATGCTGATAAATAAATTGATAATCTGATTTTATTCTATCCGATTCTAAAATTCTCCTTCATTCTATCAAGCCAGTGTTTTCTCGGTAAGGGTAGTTCATACTTCATGAGGAAGTCATACTCCATCTTTACGATACGATACGCGTTACCCTGTTCATCTAGGATAATATACTTGAGTATCTCGGGATCGATATATTACGACCCCTCTCTTCTTGGAAATATATCCTCAGAAAGAGGAGAAAGTAAATAAACTATCATACAATTATAAAGATTTATGCTTTATAAAAATGTTCATACAGTTTTGTTTCAACATCCATGTCTTTGCTCCAATCGATGTTTGGTATCTCCAAGAGTTCAGTTACTTTTTGGAGGGTAAAGAACTTCATCAAAGAGTTGTTACTAATATCCTTGAGTTCTTGTTGTCTTTTTTCTAGTTCTTCCTTCCCATTTGGTAGTGAGAGATATGCTTGTTCAAATTTCTGCTTATCTCCAAATTGTTTGGTCATTGCCTCATATCTATGTTCATATTCTGAATGAATCATTGATTGTGGAATAGTGAGTTGAAACGATGGGGTAATAGCATGAACATAATCATTGATACTTTGGATGAGTTCATTAGAATGTTTTTGTTGTTTCATAACTTCTTGTATTCTTTCAGTAAGATCTGATTGTGTTTTGATACCTTCATTACCAAAAAGTTCTCAGATTGTTTTATCATCTCGCTCAGGAAGTTCTTCTTTTTGGATTCTTAATACTTCTAGAGTGATGGTGGTTGGTATTTGATTATCTTTGGTGTACTGAAGCTTACTTGGAATAGTAGTAGTATAAGGCATTTGTACGATGTCTCAGACTATCTTTCATTCCAAATGATGAAATCCTCAATCATGTTTGTCTGCATGATCAATAAACAATGTTTTGGTCCAAATTTCATGTCCTTCGCTATCCATATAGATAGCTTTAAGTCTATCAACACTATGGTGAGTAATGCTATCGGTATCGTGATAGGTAGCATATTGATGTTTGAGACTATTGAGTGCTTCTGATAATTCATTTTCACTGATGGTATTATCTATTATACGCATGGTCGCTGTTTTCCAATTATCATTGATTACTTTTACTTCAGGGTACACATCAAGCTTGTAGCTTATTATAATCTCGCTTTCTCCTTGTGTTTTTCTGTCAAAATCATATGGTTGACCAATAAACTTATAATCAGAATACTCTTTTATGACCTCATTGAGAGAGTCATTGACGATATCATTGATGGCCTCCATCTCAAGATATACTTCATTGACTGCTTCTTTAACCATTTTCATTGGAACTTTTCATGGTCTGAATCAATCAACTTTGTATGTTTTAGCAAAGTCCATAAGAGCTTTTTCTTTGTACTCATTAAGTTGTGTAGTTGATAAGGTGATGGTCATTTGTACATTGGAGCGAATTCCTTGTTCCAAGGTCATTGAAAGTTTTTTCATGGTAAACAAAAAAAATAATATAAAATTAAAACTACTATAGAGTTGATATAATTTTTAAAAGGAATCTTGATACGCAAGCAATATAAAACGAAATGTTATCATTGTAATACGAAAGAGATATATTTTGGAAATTTTTTTGGATGTGAATGCTATGAGAGAAACACATTCAATAGTAGAGATAGTGTTTATGAGTTGGTTACCCCCAGCTTCCTTAATAGTATGTTTTTCTCTTGTAAATACAAGAAAATTTGACAAAAAGAGGTGCTTTAATTATAATGTATAGATGAAAAAATACCCTCACCTTGTTGCTCAGAATTCACGATGATCGTATGGTTCTACGCCAAATGAGATTTTGAAGAATGTAAAAAATAGATCAGATCCTACCAATATGATTGAAACAAGACTTGATGATCAACTTAATACTAGGTCCCAGGCTTTTTGAGAAACAAATCGTATTACTAATACACTTGATCAGGTTAGAAATGGTCTTGATCCTTTTGTACAATGGATGGCTTTTATTGGGTTGACCTTTGCTGTGATTCTGATTATCTGGAATGCATTTGGATTGACAACAAGTGGGATAAGGTGAGATGAGAATGCCTCCAAGGAAATAAAAGATAAAATCTATAATATTGCAAAGTGAATTGTAATTATTACTGCTGCTTTCTTTATTATAAGACTTCTTTTGAGCGCTGTTGCTTATATTTTGAAATAATAATATTATGATCACATGAATTCGTATGCTACTTGTAGGTATATACTGTATGTTATTTGTATGAACATCGGTATATGCGTCCAATCTCCCAAGTTTTGAGAGAGATTTTTCAAATAAGTTGAAACAGTGAAACGAAAGGGTTTATGATCCAAATGCAATCGGTATTGATTCATCAAAATCTCTTAAGGAAAACATAAGATCAATGTTTTATCCTAATCAATGAACAGGGGAGTGATGAAGAATATGGTCTATCCTTAGAGTTTTGGCTGCATGATTATTTGTAGGTATGATTATGTATACATGAATACTCTTTTTACGATTTCCTGAGGACTCCAAAAAACTTGAAAATGCAAAACAAAGTTTATTGTATATAACTTATGGATGATTTTTGATTTTTGGATCTGCATTTTTGGTATGATTACTTGATTTTGAATGAGCGTCGTGATCCAAAGATATTGTATCAAAACTGCAAGACAACATTTTTAATATTATTGCTTTTATGAAAGGTATAGCATTTTTTGTTGCTATTGTGATGATATTGTGGTATGGGTTCCAGATTATCCAAGCATTTGATGCTGAAGATAAGAGAAAAAAATGAATTACTGGTGTTATCAATGTTCTTTCGGTGCTAGTATTTATTAAACTCCTTGATTTTGTCTATTATATAGCACAACAACAAAATTTCAAATCAAGAGCTATTGAACTTTTTGTGCAATGAACGAAGGTTATTGGCTATGTGTTATGATGAATGATGTTTTTGTATTTACTCTATGCGTGACGATTGATGGTGGTATCAAATGGTGAAGATGATGGCTATAAAAGAGCAGTTTCAACACTCAAAACTATTTTTATGGTTGTAATTGTTATTTTCTTATTTCTCATGATTATCTACCAACTGGTGAATGATTTATGATAACGTGTTGATATATTCTTGATATTGGTTCATAGTTTATTATCATTGATTCTATGATAGATCCAATACGACAACCACTTATTGATGTTTTTTTGCGTTACAACCAACAACTTAATCTGAGTGCTATCAGAGATGCTGAGGGCGTATACGAAAAACATATTCTCGATAGTCTGATGATCAAACACGTCATCGACATGTGATCGATCAAAACATTGGGTGATGTAGGTACATGATGATGATTTCCCTTACTACCACTTGCTCTACAATATCCTCATATAGTTTGTACAGGTATCGATTCGACCCAAAAAAAACTTCAAGCAATCAGTAATATGTGTAATGAACTTGGTATATCAAACTGTTTGTATGAACGAACAAGAATAGAACAGTATACGTGAAAATTTGACCTGGTTACAGTAAGGGCGGTGGCTCATGTGAGCATATTACTACAATGGCTATCTTGACTCTATCATATGGGTACCAAGATTGTACTTTATAAACAATATGATAAATACTTACCTGATCAACCCTGAGTTTTGGAAAAACAAGAAATGATCACGTTATTACCAACCTATCATTTGAAGTTGATACATGAATATTATTACACATTATGACCATGAGATAGAGGCAGAGTACTTTATGTATTGGAAGTATTATAGAAATCTCTTTTATGTTGTAATCACAACACTTCGTTGTATGTTACGTATTTCCCAAGGTTCCTTTATTTTATTATAACCCTCGTTGGATTCCTCAATACGATATTATTACCCATGAATATATGATCAAAAAACGACTTAATCATCCATTAGTTTCAGTTATAACCTATGTGTTATTGGTTTTTTTTGTAATTTTTGGAACCAAAGCATATTTATGATATTTGACTATCCAACAGACTATAAAATCCAATCAAGCCCACCTGATTTCACTTCAGACTAAAGCAATATATTTTTCTGCGTATCGTTTGTGATATTTGGAGTCAGAATATGCGCCGTATTTTGTAGCTCATGAAAATGGAGTAGCTCATCCATGAGAGCGTAAAATTGTCATACATAAGACGACTGAAAATCCACTTGTGGAACAAACTATCGTTTCACCCTCAGGTCAGAGAAAAACCCTTATTAAGCCAAAATCTACTTGACGAAGGTGATATTTTGAATACAAGCTTCAACAAGTTGGGAAATAATACTCATGGCATTTCTAAAGAATTGATCTTTGAGAGTATTTTTGGTATTATCTACCTCTCACGATTGTGCTTCGCTGTTCAGTAAGTTTTTTTTTGATTTCAGGGCTGATATGATGGACTTTTAGAAGATGTTTAACTTGATTGGTGAGGAGTTTGATCATCATACTTTTGACTAACTGATTTCTTTTGATATCATCAAGCTCATCAAATTCTTTTTCTCGCCACAAAAGAGCAGAATCGTGATCATTTTTTTCTCATCATTGATCTGTGAGTGATTCTTGGCTACTATCATTCATCAAGGTTTGTACTTCATTATATAATCAAAATAGTTCTTCTAATCATGGATGATGAATATATAATTTCCACTGATGATTATGAGCCAATGCTTGAATCAATGCTCATGTATCTATCGATTCACGTATAGGTTCATTGCGCTTGTTGGTATCTTTGGTAGGTCCGCCAAATCTATTCTGCTTATATCGTATTTTGTATTGTTCGAGTATAACATGCGAGCTCATACTAAGTCATTGAGCAATGATATCAATATAGTGTTGGAGGATGCTAACATCATTGATCGATCTAATTACTTCAAACACAATAGACAGAATTTTTTTTTTATCAACAGGATTGGTTATATCATATCTTTTTTTGAGTTGCATGAGAATATAGGATAATCAGTCCATAGCGGTCGACATAAGTTGATCACTAGTGCCTCATGCATTGGCTAAATCATCAATATCTTTGAGGGGTTTTAATGGAGTAAGTACATCATTGAGTTGGGTGATAACTAAAACTTGAGGGAATAGATCATACTCATAGGCGATCTTGAGGCCTCTAATAGTTGCATCGATACCAGCTTGGTCATTATCAAATACGAATGATACACGATCAGTATATCTTTTAATAGTTTTGGCATGATCATGAGTGAGTGATGTTCAGCACGTTGCTACTCAGATAGGAAGTCACAACCTATGGAGAGCTATAACATCCATATATCATTCTACTACGATGATATGATTGTGTTCATTGATGTGTTTTTTAACAAAATTGATACCATACAGTGCTTTAGATTTGTCGTACAATGAAGTATTTGATATATTAAGATATTTAGGTGAATCTTGGGAATCAATAACTCTTCATGAAAATGCAATAATAGTGCCAAGTTGATCCCGAATAGGAAATATCAATCTTTTTCTAAAAAAATCATGGATATCTCCACTAGGGCCTTGTTTACATATTCATGATTCAAGTACTTCTTGGGTTTGAAAGTTTTGCTTTTTGAGATAGTTAATCATATCATAGTACGAGTCCACAGCAAAACCAAGTTGAAATTGAGCAACAATAGATGAGTCTATGTTTCTTGTTTGAAGGTATTGTTGAATAAGCGCTGATTGTTTCAGATTATCTTCAAAATGTTTACATGCAGATTGATTGATTGATTTACTTTGTTCTTTGTGTTGTTTGACTTTGGGATCATGTTGAAATTTCTGTTCAAATTTGGTGATATCAATATGAGCCTGATCAGCCAAATATTTGAGCGCATCAATAAAATCAAGTCTCTCATACTCCATAGTAAAGGTGATAACATCTCATCCTTTCCCGCAACCAAAACACTTGAAAATTCCCTTACTATCAGAGACCATAAAGGAGGGTGTTTTTTCATTGTGAAATGGACAATTTCAAACTCGATTGGTTCACTTTCTAGTAAGTTTAACAAACCTTGTAATATAATCCACAATGTTTACTGATTGTATAATTTCTTCTGATAGTGATGACATAGTATGTTGATAGTTTTTTTGGAGAGGATTGCAATTATACTTACATTCTCAAAAAATTTCATTATATTTCTTTTACATCATAATTAGTGATTATATTTATGATCTTATAGAAATATAATATGCATCGAAAACATATACAAGATCTCTTCCCTGTCCAAACTCACTTCAGTAGTATTCAACTGAAAATGCTTTTTCCTCGTATTATCGAACAAATATTGTGGGAGTAAGATCAGAGTAATAATTCTGAACTGGTGGGCAATAAGTATTCAAATAACGTTTAAATAAATATTGACATCAATTTGTACTTAATTATACTGACTTGATAATTAAATACGGATTGTTATACTGAGACTATTTAGTC
>DAOQQF010000046.1:0-7357 GCA_035333525.1 Candidatus Absconditabacterales bacterium
TTTAGTTTGTCATTCTTTAAATGATTTATAGTTTACTCAAAACATCTTGTAGAGTTTTTTTATAGTTTCTTTATTGCGAACAAAGACTCGTTCATGAAAATCACTTTGTTTGGTATCTTGGTTCGTGATCGTCATGGCAATAAAAGAGATTGGTTGTTTAGCGACTATTGATTTAGGTACTTCTTGACCATTTTCATCTATATATGTGCCATTTATATAGATATAAGCTGGAGGCAATGGTAGGTTTTTTTCTTGATATTTTTTTCTAAGAAGGTCTTGAGTGATAAGTCCATAGTCTAATTTTCCCTCGCCCTCTGGGCTCGTGGGCCAAGTAACCTTTGCACACAACGCACAATCGTCTAAGCCGAACTGATTCAAACAGCGATCGTCAACCTTCAGTAAGACGTACGAATTTGTATTATCACAATAAAACCTTCCAGTTCATCAGGTGAGATAGTTTAAGACACCTAGTAAATCACTTGATATTCATTGAGTTGGTATCGCATATCATGAGATAGCACTCAGAACTGGTAAGATCATAGTTCTGAAGTATCCATCTGGTTTATGTTCTACTTCTATTGTTACTCATCATTCTGTTCATAGTCACGTGGCCATATTTTGGAGGTGATCTCCATAGGGAAGTGATCAGATACCTTGAGATGATCTATTTTTGATATCGTTATAGTTCATAGTAGTTACCTTATAGTCGATGTTGTTTCATGGTGTTCGATGAGTAAAATCAGTTGTATCTAGTTTTGGTTTATCGTTGTTTGCAGGATCATTATTTCGTTCTGTTGCTTGGTCGAGTGAGATCATATGCTGAGTAGTTGTAAATGATATTCGTGGTTCTGTTGGTGATCTACGAAAACTAAAAACTGGTATGGTATGACCATTGTATGAAGTTTGATGGATTTTGAAAAGTCATTGGTTGATCAGTTTATTTCATATATCGATGATTTTTTGATTTCTTGGTTGGTCTACTACAAAATTTCATTGAGCATCTTTTCGTTTGATACCATCCAAGAAGTTATTTCTGATACCTAATATTCTCTTTCATTGTTCGGTGGTAGTATCGAGGGGATATTCTTTGATTTGATATGAAAATCATGAGGGAGTATGATCTAATGGAGGCGGTGGAGGTGGCGACTCCTTATATCTTTCATCCTTGAATATATCTTCTACATACCCAGTCAGACCATCCAGAGATTTAATTACATTCCAAATATCGTGTTCTTTTTTGGTATCATCTTTTTTGGTATTATCGGTAGTATTTTCCTTGATCTTGTATTTCTTTTTCATAGTGTTGAACACACTATCTATCAATCATTTTCTCTTATCTTCACCGATACTATCAGTTCGTGGTTTAGTCAGATTATCGGGTTGTGTTATTGTTTTAATCCATGTACTGATGGTGTTGATACTATCTGTAGCAGCGATTGTACCAAGTTGTTGTTTAATCAATTCCAACTGCTCGATTGTTTCTTTGTGGTAACCGATCTCGAGTTTTGGTTTATTGGAAGTAGCTTGAGGGTTGGTAGGATCGGTAACATAATCCTGTAACCCTATCTGGTAAGCATTAATCAGGAGGTTATCTGACTGATTACGAACCACTCGTGGATTGTTGCTATGATCTGCAAATAAATCGGTCAGGGTTTTTTCTGTCCATCCATGTTTGTGATCGATGATCGTTTTCCCTAGTATGAGTGATGATTGTTTGATATCATTATGGTCACTAGTAGGATTATAGTCTATCAACCCATGGATAACAGCTGCCCTGAGCAATAGTGCTGTATCTTCAGGATTTGCATGTCATAAACACCGTGAGAGAATTTCTGATTTGACGTATTGGGTGAGAGAATTTTCTGTCGATTGTATTCTAAACCCGCTCAAAATAGTGGTGAGTTTTTGCATTTCGATGACTTTGTCTTTGAGAAATCATTGCTGGAGAGAACTTACTCATGTCACCAAAGCAGGCATTGGAATAGGTTTTTTGCCTTGGTAAGATTGATTGACCATATCGATAAACTTACAGAGATTGGGGATAATACCATTGGCTGTATCCTTGATTTCATTGAGAGCAACACCATCAATATAATCATGTTCATTGAATAACTGACCAACAAGGTAGTCATAGGTTTTCTCAGTATCGAGATATCACAAGGTATCTTGATGGTCAAATAATCTGAGCATCGCAGGATCGAGTTTATTTCTCTTATGTTTATCACTAGCACCATTCATCGTAGCAATAAGCATAGGTTTACGAGGAATATGGTAAGCAATGGTTCCAGTCCCACTATCAGGTATTGTCCATTGTCATGGTTTGAGAGTAAACAGTGCCTTGATAGACATAAGCGTCTCGGTAGGAATGAGATCAATCTCATCGATAATAAACGGTACTCACTCATGAATTGCTCTAAGCATACCTACAAGTTGTTCAACAATTTCAATATCACCTTCCATACCAAGTTTGACCGCAAGATCTTGAGCATTTGATCTACTATGACCAGAGTATAGACGTACAATTTTATTCATTATCTCATTAAATTTTTCAGGGCTATTAATTTTACTAATAGTAGGACCATCAGCAATATATGCTGTTTTACCAAGACGTTTTTCTACACGCGCTGCGATCTCCTTGGCAATCACCGTCTTACCGGTTCCTGTGGGTCATTCTATCAAACAGTGTTCTCCACGAGTCAGATGGTCAATTGCTTTGTTTATTTTGGTCTCCCTCTCTTCAAAGATGATAAACTCATCACGACGAGTGCGATGAGCAATATCTCTACGACGATAGTAGTTGGTGACCGCACTGGTTTCTTGGAATTGAAGCTTTTTTTGTATAAGTATCTCAATGTTTTTAATCTCTCATCAACAGTATTTGATATACTCTGAATCAGCAGTAGTCGGTCATCATCATCTCAGCATGATACTGATTCTTCTTTCACTAATCATACTATCGTAATGTTTGATAGCCTGACGAGCATCATCAATCGTACGATACTCTCTCATACCACTGATAAACGATTGTATATCTGCTTGACTACTATGAATGAGTTCAGTAAGTTCATCTACGATACTACTCAGATTATTTTTTGTAGTATTACTAATCGCTTGTTCTATTTCCTCTTCTGTAGTAAACGCAATCAATGGATTTTTTCTGTGTTTTTTGGATATCTTCATAGCTCAAGGTCATGAAGTTTGTCATGTATTATCGGTATGATTTGTTGGTTGGTCTGATCATGGTTCATATTGTTGACCTACTGATATATTATCATTCTCACCCAAAGAAGGTTTTGTTGTATTGTTCAATGAATTAGTAAGATATGTGGTCAGAAACTCTTTAGTTAGATCTTTGGTATAACCATTAGACACTTTTTTGGATATCAAAAAATGAAATAACTCACGGGTTACAAAGTCGGTATACTGTTTGGGAGATAAACTACCAAAAGCGGAACGCGATCAAGGAGATAAAGACATACTAACAGTATACCTATAACTATTCAAAAAAGCAAATTTTCGTGTTGATTTTCTTCTTGATTTTCAAGTTCACCTTACTATCATAGGAGTATGAACATCCAGATACTCAAACAGTTTTTTGACTATCAACCCATCCTTGATGAGGATCCACAGTTTCTTGTAGATCAAATCAAAGAACAAGCATCACACTACCTCAGTTCATCTCAACTATGAGAGATACAAAGAGCGTATGAATACGCTCATCAAGCCCACCAATGACAAATGAGACAGTCATGAGAGCATTATATCTCTCATATTGTCCAAGCAACCAAATTCCTCATGCTCATCAATCCTGACTTGTACACCATACAGTGATGTTTACTTCATGATGTTATCGAAGATTGTGAGATCACACCACAAGATATTGAAAAAGAATTTGGTTCAATAGTTAGAACCTTGTGCGAAGGTGTAACCAAGGTCTCCAAGATCAAATATCGTGGTGAAGAAAGACAAGTTGAAACAATCAAAAAGACTTTTTTTGCGATGTCTCAAGATTTAAGAGTTATTTTTATCAAACTTGCTGACAGAATACATAATATTCAAACACTCTGATTCCATTCTAAACCTGACAAACAACAAAGAATTATTAATGAAACACTAGAAATTTATGTCCCTATTGCAGAGAGATTAGGACTCTATCAGTTTCAGTATCTTTTGGAAAATGGATGCTTTTATGTGCAACATCCCAAAGAATGTAATCAGATTATCAGTTATTTGGATAAATTAATCTTCAAAACAAGTGCCTCCAAAGGGATAGACATTCTTCAAGATATTCTTATTAAACATTGAATTAGTAACACGTTAATCAAATGAAGACTTAAATCACCTTGGAGTATCTATCGTAAACTCATTCAAAAAGTTTGATCATTGGACATTAAACAAATCAATGATATTTTAGCATTTAGAATTATTACTGATACCATCCCAAACTGCTACCTTATTATGG
Organism: Candidatus Absconditabacterales bacterium; assembly: GCA_035333525.1. GTDB lineage: Bacteria > Patescibacteriota > Gracilibacteria > Absconditabacterales > Absconditicoccaceae > CALMFT01. The sequence continues at coordinate 4,463 of DAOQQF010000046.1, forward strand.
GGATTATTCATAACACTTACACACCACTCGTACACAAAATCAAAGACTATATTGTGGTGCCAAAATCAAATGGTTATCAGTCTATTCATAGTATTATTTTGGGGATGTTTTCCTTTCCTGTAGAGATTCAAATTAGAACACAAGACATGGATAGATATGCTGAGTATTGAGTAGCAGCACACTTTGCATACAAGGAGCATAGATCCAACAATAAAAAAAAGATTACTATAGACAATAAACAATCTGAACGAGTCTATAAACTCCAAGAGATTGTCAAATCATATCAAGATGATAATGAATGATTTCAACACGAAATGAAGGTTGAACTCCTTCATCAATCAATTTTTGTTTACACACCAAAAGGAGAAATCATTGAACTCAAAGAGTGATCTACGGTATTAGATTTTGCATTCAAAATACACTCTGAACTATGACTCAAATTCAAACACGCACTCGTAAACTGAGCTATCGTTCCTATCGATTTTCATCCCAAAACAGGAGATGTAATTAGTATCTCCACACGGAACAATAAATATTCAGTCAATCAATCATGGCTCAATATCGTAAAAAGTTCACATGCAAGAAATCAAATCTATAAACATATTAAATTACATCACAAAGATGAGATCATTCAAACAAGTCTCAATCAACTCAAACATAAACTTATTGAACAAAAGCTTCCTGAATTCAAGAGCACCTCTTGTTTGATACGACGCCAATTCAAAGACAATCAGGATGTGCTTGATTCTAAACTCATAGAACTCTATGAAAAATGATGATACCAATCACGAATCAATGAGTTTTATAAACATACTACAAAAAAACAAACGATAGACAGAACACCAACTCCGACACCTCATCAATCAATTGTTATTGATGGACAATTTTTGTTTGATTATATATTGTGTCCAGAGTGTATAGAGTTTAACTCACCACTTATAGCCAAATCTGACCATCATGGTATCAAAATTCATCATATCTGATGCAAAGCTCTCCATACCATGAAGATTAGCAAACTATTATCTGCTCACTATCAATGAGAAAATGAACCCATCTATCGTGTCAATCTCAAACTCAAAATAGCAAACAAAATATGAAATCTCAATAAAGTCTTGCGTCTTCTCCAAGAGTTTAATCTCAACATACAGTCTATCGCTTTTGTGGATACCAACCAAGAGTACAGTATTTGAGACATTGTTATTGAACTTCATAATCCAAATAAATTAACCTATATTATCGAAAAAATCACCAATCATTTTTCTCACGATGTGAATATTCTAGAACAGCGTTTTAGTGAATAGCACAATATGCCTATCAAAGAACATAGGAAAGAAATACACCAAAAAAAACTCATTCAAAAATTTGCTTTTTGGAAGGGTTTGGAGTATAGTCTATGAGTTTTATTTTTTTTATCTTCAAACTCATGAGATATTATGCTCGCAAATCATGGTATTACCATATTATTTCACCATCAAGATCTACTATCATAGGAATAATCGCAGGAATAGTATTGGGTGCCTCAGTATTTTTGGTAGCAAATCCTAGCATAAGATCTGATTTATTAGCTGATGTTGCTCCAAGTCAGGCTATCGTATGATATGCAGGAGAAATTGTCTATCGTATATGATCTAAACATATGACTGTTTTTTCTAATACAACGTTGGAATGAGTTGAATCAGTGAGCTTCACGATAGCACATAATCCCGAAAAGGAAGTTCTTATATCAAAGCCTAGTAATGCCAATATTGAGAAGTTATGACCCACCATGACTACCTATACAATCAAGGTCTCTACCCTCAAACCATGACAATCCATTGCTGTCTTTTCACATAATGGGAACCAAAATGATCTATCACTTGCAGATGTAGAAGTGCTCTCTGATGATATGAAAACTATCAATCCATCGGTTTCTCTCATGGACTAACTATATAATACCGATTGTATAACAAACGCGAACTACCCATGTTCTTGATTCCCAATAGTTCGCTAGTTATATCATCGGTATGTACCAAAATAATAGTTCTCTTTTGATACTTAATTGGTATAATATAACTGTTTCTTTATAACACGATCTGCTGATAATAAATCAGCAGGTTTTACTATTAATCAGTAAATGAGTTTACCATACAACGATGAAATAGTAAGTCATAGTATATAATTAGGAGTATCACTATTCAGATCAAGGACCGATCATACATCATAAATAATCACCCAAATACCTTTTGTTCGGACATGATATCCCAATAATGTATCACTAAACGATAAAGCAATACGTCACCACCATCATTGTGAATACCTAGGAATAGGGGTTTTGGAAATAAGGCCCTTTTCGCGATAACAATCAATAATTTTTGGCACTCATAATCACAAAAAATGAATATACTCATAACTCATCTGTGTTAACTCCCTACCGATTTGATAACGGTAATCTGGTAGTGTTAACTTGAAACACAGGACATCAGCCAATAACATACATTGTTTCAACAATAAACCAATTAGTACTCTTTGTTCATGGGTTGTTTCTGGTATACACAAAAAAATCATCTCTGGTAGAGACGAATGAGTAACTGTCGTTACTATATCTGGATAATCAGAAGATGAATTCATGGATAGAAAATAGGTTAAATATTTACCACAACATACCAATAGGTAAGATGCCAATAGCTAGAGAAGAGCAGGATGAGCATTACTCGCAATGCCATGATTGAGGAAGGACTCACCAGAGCTGCTCCAAAGACAAACAGGCAAACCGTCTACACTCACGGGCAACCAAAGAAACAGATCATCACCAGCTCACCAGTGATTACCATCAGCACCCTGAATACCCGGGAATACTCATTCCATATTACAGTCTTGTTGGTATTGTTTTATCAGTGTTCTCAGTGTCATTCTATC
>DAOQQF010000047.1:0-7079 GCA_035333525.1 Candidatus Absconditabacterales bacterium
CCTCTTTCTTGTTCCAATTCTAATTTATCCAAAACCTGACCATGTTCGGCTTTTTTGATTGTTCAAGTAAGTTCCATAAGTCTATCAGCAAGCGTAGACTTACCATGATCGATATGAGCAATAATACAAAAATTTCTAATCGCAGACATAAGAGTGTAGTTAATAAGAAGAGGATAAAGTTTTTTGTAAAAATGATATCTTACTACTCATAAAATTCATTAATTCTTGGACATATTGAGCACTGAAATCAAACACTACTCATCAAGTAGCAAAAATATCAGGCATTGTTTTTGTATCTCAAACCTTAAGAAGATCAATATAATATGTAATTCACTGTTTTGGATCTTCTAAATATTTTTTTCGCATAGCTATAGAGGCAAGTGATGCTATAGCATATTCAATATAGTAAAACGGATGAGTATAAATATGAGATTGTTTTTGCCGACTTGTCCCAAGATATGACAGATATTCTCATTCCCATGATTCATACATTCACAATCTGGCATCGTAAGGATATTCTTTGACCAATTCAATCCATTTTGTATGTCTCTGTTCATGAGTATGATCAATGTGTGTATATAACCATTGTTGGAAAAGATCAATTTTAGAAATCCATGGGAAAATTAAAATATCATCTTCATACTTTTCTAATAGTGAAATATTATAATCAGTTTTGTTTTCAAAAAACATATCCAGTTTATCACAAGAAATTAATTCTTGAGCCATAGATGCTATCTCACATATCTCTGATCAAGGATATCTTTGAAATCATGGCTTAATACCATCAGTATAAAAGTGATGCAATGCATGACCACATTCATGTAACATAGTGAATAGACCATAACTATCGTTACTAGCATTCATAAAAATAAATGATGTATCTCATTGTGCCAATGGAAAATTATATCATCAGGGTCACTTACCGATTCTTGTATCAAGATCGAGTTGTTTAAGATCATCAAGTCTTTGTATAAAATCTCCAAATCAAGGATGTGTTTGATTGAGAGATTGAACAACTTTTTTGACAAGGTCACTTGTATCTTTATAACACTCATTTGTTGTTTTTTTATACAATGCAACATCAAAATCATATGGTTTTAGCTCATATCAAAATATATTCTTTCTATGCTGATGTATGGTTTGACATAATGGATTAATAACCTTTTGAATAGTCTGATGAAACTGATTAACATCTTCAATAGTATAATCAAATCTGCATTTTGCATAATGAGTATATACATGATAATCTGAAAATCAACAATTGAGAGCAATAGCATGCCTTATGGCAATAAGTTTATCAAGCAATAGATCAAGTTCTTCTTTATCTTGATCCCTTCTTGCAAGTATCTTATCCATGACTTGTTTTCTAGTAGATCTATCAGCATCTTTGAGAAGTATCTCTGCTTGTTTGAGAGTTAATTCTTTATCTTCATGAATAATAGTCATCTTGGAAGTTATCTCACTATAACGAGCTTCAAGTTTTGATTCTTCTTGTGATAAGGAAATATTTTCTTCTCTAAATAATTCAATAGATCTTTTTACTCATCTCAAAAACAATACATATGATCAAGAAAGCTTGTCAGCATATATATTTTGTACACATTTTTTGTTGAGTATATCTGATATCCTTGACCACTCAGGTTGTATGATATCAATAAATCGCTCATACGATTGTTTTAAATTTTCATCGAGTGTATTACATGATTGTTTGATATATCTCCACGCATAATTTTCACTCAAAAAATTATCAATAGTCGCATAATCATCAATCAAGTACTCCAAATCAGAAACTGAATTCAGTTCTCTGGAGAGCAATTCATCAAAATAAAGTTTTATACTCTCTCGTGACTCTAGTATGAAAGATGATGGAATAGCAAGTTTTCACATAATCAATTCTTGGTTATTATTCGATCTATTCATGGTATCAATAAATAAAATAAAATAAATTTATATTTTTAGTCCTTCAAGCCCATCTTTTATACCTCTTCGTCGTGATTGTATCAGCTTATTTCTTTTTTTTCTACCAATATGATTGGTTAGATTACCAATAAGTATCATAATCAAAGTTCGTAGATTACTGATTCGAAAACCACAACAATAAAAAAGTATTTTTTGATATCGATTTGCATGTTTGAGTACAAACCATATACGATGTCTGGTTTTTAGATAAACATTATCAGGATTGTTGATATACCCTTGTGCTAATAAATCTTTTGGCGTTTCTCGATGATTGATCTGAATATCAGGAAGAGATACGAGTTGGACTCATTGTTTATATGCTCCAAAACTTTGATCCAAATCTTCATAAATAAAAGTAAATTTCTCGTCCCAAGGATTATCTATTAATGTTTTCTTCGTAGCAAAAAAACAAATATTTCAAATAAGCTGAAGATAAGTTACCACTTTATGAGAACTCTGAAATCATATACCAGCACCCAAAGAAAGAATATATTTTCGAAGCTTTGATTTCCATTCACTTGCATACAATGATACTGGTCGACAAAGTAATCGGTTATACCCTATAAATCATTGAGTTTGAATATGATCAGTATTATGAACCATAATAGTGGGATAGAAGATAAGTCATTTTTCAATAGATGCTTCACGATTAGTAAATTGATAGTGATCCAAAAATAACTCCAAAGTTCTCTTATCTTGAAGTTCAATATCATCATCACATACTAAAAGGTAATCATTAAAAGATTTTTTTACTCACCAATTTCTAGCAGAACTTACCCCATACCCATCTTGGCAACATATTTCAATACCAAGTGTATCTCATAGAGAATAGTTATTACACCATTCAGTAATCATATCTTGTAAAGGTTTTTTTGGAACATCGAAATCAATGATAATCAAAACCTGTGTAGGAATAATAGTCTGAAGCGCAAGTGATTGTAATAAACGTTTCAGCTTATCAAAAGATCATGTTCATCTTGTTGGTATGATAACCGATATCATAAATAAGTAATCAAAATATGAAAATAATAATGATCTATTGTTGATATACTATGAATTTTTTCTTTCAATACGTTGTTGGATACTATCAGTCAAATTAAGTCACTCTTGAGAAGTAATAGACCAATGACTCACCACAACCTCCAAAAAACGAATAAGTTTTTTTTCATTCATCTTTCGACCATTGGGATCTACAGTAATAGCATTTTGAACATATAAAAGATATGAATCAAATGTTACCAAAAAATGATAATCAAGTTCAAATTCATTCTGCAGACCATACGTATCCGCTTGTGTTTCGTACAACGGAAGCATACATGAAACAAAAAGCTTAGACAAAAACTGCTGATCACCTACCCCACCATCAATTCGAAAACACCCTAAATGATTCCAAAATAGCTCATATGATATTTCGATAATCAGAAATTTGATAAAAGCAGCTATTTTTGAATTTGATGCTACAGAACTTCCTATCTTACCACGATATTTACGAGCCTCTCAGAGAGTCTCATTGACACGTACCAAATCCTCTCCCGTCACCTCTTTGGATCACTCAGAAGATATTGATCAACTATCAATGCTACCAATTTCAATCTCAGACATATTAATCTATACAAAATAATAAGGAAACATAAGAAATTCGTGGAAATATCATGACCTACTTTGTACTCAAGTAGAATCAAATATCAAATGAAAATAAGAAGCAAAACACACCATACGGTGTGTTTTTTTTGTTGAACATAGTATACATCCTCCAAAGACTAATAGGTAGGATTATTTCCAATCTTGTAATCACTTATATTCATAACGTAGTCTCTTTTCTCTTGCCCTGGACCATTATCTATCTGCTTATCTGTTTTTACCCTAATTCATGAACTCAAGTACAATGCTGGATTTCATCACATAGGAGGATATTTTTGAGTAAAAATCCAAACTTTTTCATATGATGTTGCTTTTACTTCAGCCTTGAACTCTGGAGACATATTATAGGTATAATAAGGATTATTACCTCCTTTTTTGAGTAATGCTATCATATCATCAGCACCAAGTTTATAACTATCAGCTTTAAGAAACCCAAAAGGCAAAAGCTGAGCACTGACTGAATTGATTCATTTATTATTAACCTCCATCATAAGACCAAATACATCTCATCGAATTTGATATACTGGCTTACCAGCTATCTTGATAGGAAATATCACGGTTGATGAGTAAGACTTTCATTCTCTCAAAACACCCATAGTATCATAGAAGTTTCTATATGAAATAATTGGCTCACCCAAGTATTTTTTGAAAAAATTCAGAGATTCGCTTTTTGCCAAGAAATCTTTTGCCATCTTGATTGCATCAGCATCAGCGATACTATCAGTAGCTTGTAACCACATAGTTCTGTTTGCCCAAAATCCACAACCATTGAAATCGTAATTATAAGTAAAATCACCCTCTTGAACTCATACGGAAACCACTTTAGCATTACCAATTCATAATGTTTTAAGGATTGCTTTACCATCACATTTTACTTTCATAATTGATGGTTTATTATTGGTTACATACTCCTTGATATTGAGAGCATCAATATTATATGTAATATTTCCTCATACTGGATAATCTGGATCTATTCGAATAGACTTTTCAGCTGGACCAGTATCAGCTTGGGTTGTAGAAACTGTAATAGGCTGTGACATAGCAAACGATGAGATTCATGTCAATCAGATCACCACTGTGAACAGAGTAAAGAGAGTTTTTTTCATAAGGAAGTATAATAAAAAAAATAAATCAAAGAAAATAAAAAAACAAGAATACATATACATCACTATCAGTTATACGATCTCAATTTTTTTTTGTGACAAGGAATTGAGTATTGACTGCATTTTGATCAATTTTTGTTGGTACTGATAGGGCTGTACTCTGATATTCAAAAAACGAGCTATGAGATAAATATGGAGTCTACTACAATAGACCTGTTCAGCATGGAGAAAAATCGGTAAAAAAAGATCTCGTACTCTCCAATCCAATAACCTCAGCTTATATCACTGTTTTACTAGCATATAGTATACACTCATATCATCTTGTGATGAATTTGTAGTATAAAATCCTGGCAAGAAGTATATTTCATATCATTGGGAAGTATAGGTATCGATGATGGTTTTGAGTTTATTAGTCCACTGTTTAGATAATGGATTTGAGTTGATGATAATATATTTTGAATAAGCATCAAAAGAATTTCAATGAGGTAATAGCGATGAAATAGTAGCAGCATTTACTACAAAATAACTTGTATCCATAAATCGTTTAATAGTATGATGTTTTTGATCTGATAGTAATGAGCGTACAACAGTTACTGATTCATGATCTCTGAGAAACGCCCCAGAAGATGAATGTAATATAGTAGTCAAAATGAGATTATTGTACCAATGGGTGCTTTTTTGAATACCACCCATAATATAGAGTTTTGTAGGGAAAAAACATATCTTACGAATCCAATAAGGCAATAACGACCATCATCGGTATAAATATGAACCTGGAGTCTCAGAGGTAAAAAGTTCTCACCCTCATAAAATAAATGTATCGCATTGTAGATAGTGTACAAAATCTCTCCATCATAATCTCAAAAATCTCAATCCGGACCTAAAACCATGAGGTATTTCTTGGAGGTAGACAAGTGTATCAAGGCGGATCAAAGAGGCAAAATAATGGTGAAATGATTGTATAAAAGATTTTTTTCATGTACTTACATGGAACAATGAGTGCGGATTATGTCTTTGTAGTAAAATAATAAGACCAAGTACAATAAGTTCATCACCAATATTCATATGTCACCAATTACCTACCAAGCATATACGCTTACCAGAAATAGGAAGATAATCTGAAATAACACCTTTGTCAAACATATATGAACATAAAAATACAAATAAACAAAAAGATAATTGAAAAAACAATCAGATAATATATATTGAATGATCTATTACAAGAAGTTTATAAGACTCAAAGATTATTTTATAAGTTTACACTACTATATGTCCACTATGTCTTTATCATCATATAGTGCCTCATTGGAAAATGGTTTTTTTGGTCGATGGATCAAAAATTTCAGAATATCACTGATGTTAACTATCCTACTTATCTGATATGGTTTATATGCTGCAATACAAATACCCAAAGAATCAAGTCCTGAGATTACATTTTGATTAGTATCAGTAAATACGGTCTATCCATGAACAAATCCTATCGATATGGATGAACTTATTACTACTAAACTCGAAGACACAATTGATGATCTAGACGGTATCGATAAAATCGAATCAACCTCATCAGTAGGTATCTCATCAATTGTTATTACCCTAAAAAATGAAACCAATACAAAAGATTTTCTCAATGAACTTAAAACAACAATTGATAAAGTTATACTGCCTGACGATGCTAAAGATCCTATTGTAACAGAAATTAGCACTGCAAATGAGGTCTTATTTGAACTTATGCTCTATGGTTCAGCAGATCATTTTACCATGAACCATATTAGAAGCTTATGATATCATCTTGCTGATAGACTAAAAGGTAAGTGACCAATTATCGATGCCCAAATAGGAACAATAAGTAGAGGAGGAGGATGACAAGCATCATCAAGCGATGATCAATTCGATGTACAAGTATTAGTCGATGAAAAAAAAATGCAACAACTCGGACTCACACTATGACAAGTAACACAAGCTATTAGAGCATTTAATACCAACTTACCACTAGGTAATCACGAACTTTGAGAACTCAACTATGATTATAGAATCAAAGGCAAACTATCATCATTTGACGACCTCATGAATGTACCATTATCACTATGATGAAGAGGACCTATCGAATATATTAGATTATCTGATATAGCTTTAGTTCAAAGAAATTACAAAGATCAATCCATCTGATATGGTTGATCATACAATCATAGTAACAACCTATGAGTCAAAGTAGTCATCTACAAAGAAAAACGTTCAAATATTTTTGCTGATGCCTGACAAGCCAAAACACTTATTGCTAATGAACTTCAAAAGCCATTGTATAAGTGAGTTAACGTAGATTATACAACTGATCTTTCTGAAGTAATTATTGATGATTATAAATCACTTGCCGGCAAC
>DAOQQF010000048.1:0-6621 GCA_035333525.1 Candidatus Absconditabacterales bacterium
CTATTGGGAATCAAGAATATGGGTAGTTTGCGTTTGTTATACAATCGGTATAACACCAAACGAAGTTTTATGATTACGACATGGAAGAGATCATGAGGAAGCTCGTCGAATGCGGATTTACACGTTGAAGGAGGACTTCACAAGACTCAAATAGTTACTATGAGAGGTAGTTTTTTGTGAATTATTAGTTTACCCTAACGGCCTCACTCACTCATATTAATGATTGCAATAAAATACAATATCTCTATTCCTCTATTCGTTTCCTCTATTCGTCTTGTATATGATACAAAATAATTATAATAAAGCAAATATTTCAACTATTGTTGGATGATCATCGAATCATATTTTATTCTCATACTCTGTCATGTCTCCTATTCGTAATATTGCTATCATAGCCCATGTAGATCATGGCAAGACTTCACTTGTAGATCAATTACTCAAACAATCAGGCACACTCAAATCATTCCCCGAATGAGAGTTGGTCATGGACAATAATGACCAAGAACGTGAAAGAGGAATCACAATCTATGCCAAAAACACAGCTATCAAGTATGAATGATGAACGATCAATATCATTGATACGCCATGACATGCTGATTTTGGTTCAGAAGTAGAGAGAGTACTGAGAATGATCGACTGTGTACTACTGGTTGTAGACGCATACGAGGGTCCTATGCCTCAAACCAAGTTTGTTCTCAAAAAATCCCTTCAGTTGGGTCTCAAACCAATTGTAGTCATCAACAAGATTGATAAACCAACCGCTAGACCTGACCGAGTGATCAATAGATTATTTGATCTTTTTATCGCGTTGGGTGCTAGTGACGACCAAGCTGATTTTCCGATTATCTATACATCTGCCAAAAACGGTTATGCTATCAACAAAACTACTGATACACCAAATGATATGAAGCCGTTATTTGATCTCATTATCGATCGTGTTGCTCCTGCTCCCGATCATAGTGACAAACCATTTCGTATGCAAATTGCAAACTTGGGGTATGATAATTTCGTAGGAAGATTATGAGTTGGTCGTGTCTATGAGTGATCAGCAAATGTATGACAGACAGTAACGGTTGTAGGAAATAATGGAATAAGCAGAACAGGAAAAATCACCAAAATCTACAACACACTCTGACTTCAAAAAATTGAGATACCAACTGCACTATGTGGTGATATAGTGACTATTGCTGGTATACCAGACATCTTTGTATGAGAAACAGTATGAGTATGAGAGGTCGAACCACTACCTAGTATTACTATCGATGAACCTACCTTGAGTATGGAATTTCTCGTAAATGATAGCCCTTTTGCAGGCAAAGAAGGAAAATATATGACTACACGTAATTTAGCAGAAAGATTGGACAAGGAACTAGAAACAAATGTCTGACTCAATGTAGAAAACAATAATGGAGTGTTTATTGTTTCATGAAGATGAGAACTTCACTTGGGAGTATTGATTGAAACCATGAGAAGAGAATGACGAGAAATCCAAGTATGATCGCCTGAAGTTATTATGCGCAAGATCGATGGAGAACTCCTAGAACCGATCGAAAGTGTGACTATTAGTGTTTCAGAATGACTAGCTGGTCAGATTATCCAATCATTATCCAATCGTAAAGGTCTCATGCAATCTATGTCAAGCGAAAACGAACAAACTACCATGGAGTTTGAGATCCCAACTCGTGGTCTCTTATGACTAAGAACAGAATTCATCCTCATGACCAAGGGTGAATGAATCATGTATAGTGCTTTTTCTCACTATGATAGTTACAAATGAGATATACCCAAAAGACTTGTTTGATCGATGATTTCAGGCAATACCTGACAAGCAATGAATTATAGTATTTTCAAACTCCAAGATCGTGGTCCTATTTTTGTGGATCCAGCACAAGCTATTTATGAATGAATGATAGTCTGAGAACATCTTAAGGGCTGAGATATCGTCGTAAACCTTACCGTCAACAAACAACTCACCAATGTGAGAAATAGCTGAAACGATGAAGCGATGAGACTAGAACCAATTGTCCACATGTCATTGGAAGAGGCATTGGGTTATATAGCAAGTGATGAGTTAGTTGAGATTACTCCCAAAAGCATCCGTATGAGAAAAAAATATCTCACCCAATCTGCCAGAGATTTAGCTAAAAAAGAAAATAAAGGGAAGTAGAAGATTTCATTATTTAGATAGTTTATATATATGAAAAAATTCAATCACCAAAATACCACATTGTTTGTAGTGAGACATTGAGAGAATGAGGATAATGTTCAATGAATTTTGAATGGACATAGGGACTTTGGTCTTACTGAAAAATGAAAAGACCAAGCGACAAAAGCAGGAGAAAAGATAAAAGCATTGGGACTGACAATCGATCATCATTATTCCTCTCCATTACTAAGAGCTCAACAAACAGCTCATATTATTTCTACTACAAGTTGAGTAATGTTTGCTCATATCGAGCCAGATCTAATCGAAAGAGATTTTGGTGATTTAACTGGGAAACCCGTATCTCAACTACCAACACATTATCAAAAAGATGATTATATGATTACTCGCCATGTTACCTACTACCCAAATCCAAACAATGGAGAATCGTTCGATCAATGTATTGAAAGAGCAAAAACACTTATTCAAAAATTATGTAATCAGCATCCTTGACAGTCAATACTATTAACCTGTCATGGTGATATATGAAAATGCATCTATAGTGCTTGGCATGATCTTCATTGGTCAGAAGGTTTAACACAATTTAATTTCGACAATGGAGTTATATTACATCTAGATAACTACAAAGATCATAATAATGTGATATTGTGATAAAACTTATAAGAGTTAGATGACTCTCTCTACTTTTTATTCTCTTTCTTATACACATGATTCTTTCTGATCGAGAAATTAAAACAAGGATTCTCAATGGCACTATTGGTTTTGAAAATGGAGGTAAGTATGATATTATACAACAAATTGGTCCTGCATCAATCGATTTCAGATTATGACATGATTTCAAATGGTACAATCCACACCATAGTTCCCTTATCGATACAAATAATAGTACATTGCATACTGTCTTGGAGCATGCCACCATCGATACAGATCAAGGTTTTGTTCTTCATCCAAGACAATTTGTGCTATGAGCAACTCTAGAACGTATCAAAATTCCTTATGATCTCGTAGCAAGATGTGAAGGAAGGAGTTCTTTGGGAAGATTATGAATTGTAATCCATAGCACTGCATGATTTATTGATCCTGGGTTTGAAGGGACAATCACCTTGGAGATTACCAACATCAATACTATCCCTGTCAAAATATATCCATGAATGAGATTTGGTCAGTTTGCTTTTGAAACCATACTATGAGAAGTAGAACATCCCTATAATCTGAGAGCGTGAAGTAAATATATGAATCAACAACTTCCTGAATGATCGAGAATATCACATGATAAGTACTAGTGGTCAATATCTATAAATACAAGGAACCTGGGGAAATAAGTAACATAAAACGAAGTTTTATGATTACGACATGAAAGAGGTCCCGAAGTCTCGGGATAAAATTCCTCGGGAAGCTCGTCAAAAGCCGATAATACCAGATTAAAAGATTTAATATTATAGGTAGTTTTTCATGAATTGAGAGTTTTTCCCCAGCTTCCACAACAATATTTATCTTGTATATCCTGTATTTTATGTCCCCCTCACCTATCGATACCTATCTCCAAAAACTTCCTCCTGAAAGGAAGAAAGTGTTTGAACAGTTGGTCAGTATATGTCGTGAAACATTAATTCCTCTATGATTCAGCGAATGTATGCAGTACCATATGCCCTCCTGGTCGATCTCCAAGTCAGATTATCCTTTATGATATCATTGTGATCCTACATTACCACTTCCCTTTGTGAGTTTAGCAAACCAAAAAGGGTCAATCAATCTCTATCATTTGGGTATCTACTCAGATACCAAGCTCGATACTCGATTTCGTCATGAGTATACAAACCAATGTAAATACAAACTTGATATGGGTAAATCGTGTATCAGGTTCAAACACCTTGACGACATACCCTATAATCTGATAACCGAATTACTAAACACATTTTCAGCTCAAGAGCGAATCTCCTTGTATGAGAAAAAGATAAGGAGGTAGTCCCTATAAGGTTACTTCTACTACTTTACCATTATCCATGTACCTCAAATCATTTATTCATAATATTGTTCCAAAGTCGTCTAGAATCGGTTCATGAGAAACGGCGATAACTACATCATTAGGATTTGATGCTACATGTTCTCTATAATCTTGGATAAATTGTCTTTTATTAGGTGCATAACTTCCTGAATTTCCTTCACCCAGAAGACCTGTCTCCTCTTGTTTACTAATGGCATAATCCTTACCTAATATATCAGCGATAATCTCTGCTGTTTGTTTTGCACGTACAGCTTGTGAATAATACACCAAAATTCATTTGACCTCTGATCACGCTCTTTCTGACAATTTCGTCATGATTGTTTTACCAGCATTCATTGATTGATCGATACCTTGTTGATTGAGTTCTTTGCCTAAATATGCACCATGTCTCACAAAAAAAATAGTACTCATGCCCATAAAGAAAGAAATAAATAATAAGAATATTGACTATAACGAAAAATAAACTATATAATAGTTTTGACCATGTATAAGTCAAGTGATTATTTGTCTTTATAAAATATTCTCTATACAGTGTATACGAAATAACTCCCTTATTTTATCCTCTTTTTTTTGTATTCCTATGAAACAATGTCAATCCTGTGGTATGCCTCTTCACAAAGATCCTAATGGATTATGATGATGAACCGAAAAAGATGGTTCTATCTCTACTACTTACTGTAGTTTGTGTTATCAAAATGGAGTATTTTGTTATCCTTGAACTAATCTTGGAGAGTTTCAAGATATCGTAGAACAAAACATGAAAAAGTCTTGATTTGGTTGGTTTATGAGAAAACTCACTAGGTGGCAGATACCACATTTGGAAAGATGGAAAAAGTAATATCCTTGATTTCAGGTTACGTTTGTCTATCATTGGTAGTATGTCTACTACCCTCTTCCGATTTCGCCAAGATCTGAGATTGATCGACAATACTGGTTTGATTGAGACAATCAAAAAATGTTTGTATCTCGTTCCTGTATTTATTTTTGACACTGATACACTTTCACAATTTGATCAACCTGATACAAGAATGAGCTTCCTCATTGATTCGATCATACATTTGGAAGACCAACTAAGATCATATTGACATACACTTATCATTCGTGTCGGTTCAGCTCGTCAGATTATCCCTGCTATTATCACAGAATATAAATGCGATACTCTATCATACAATCGTTCATACTGACTCGGTTCACTCCAAAGAGATAAAGAGCTCAAACAGCGATGCCACGAGCAACACATACATCACGATGTCTATGATGATTATCTGTTGGTAGAACCACATATGATACCAGCAAGAAAAGTATTTACGCCGTTTTTCAAGCTACGATCATCGATTACCAAGTCTCCTCTATCGATGCATCATAACTTTGGAATAAAACAATACGATACGCTGAAATCTATACATGACCGACCATCGATCAAACAAATGTATAACTACAACACTCAATCAAGACGACCAATTGATGGTTGGAAAACGCGTCTCAATCACGATATGAGCAACTACACAACAAGTAGAAATCAATTAGATCACGATGGGACAACACAACTATCAGTATATATAAGATTTTGATTGGTTAGTATCAGGCAGGTATATCGAAACTTCTTTTATCGCAATACACCAGGAGATCAAACCATCATCTCTGAGTTAGCATGGAGAGAGTTTTGGCATCATATCATGTATCACTTTCCAGAAACATGGTTGACCAGCTTTCAATCCAAGAGAAGATCAATTGTACGACAACATAACCCTCATTTGTTGGAGGCACGAAAAACATGACAAACAGGATACCCTATCATCGATGCTGCAATGATCCAACTCAAACAAGAGAATTGGATGCACAATAGAGCTAGAATGATTGTAGCATCATTTCTAACCAAAGATTTGTTGATTGATCGAGTACAGTGAGAAAAACATTTTTCAAACTTACTCCTTGATTATGATGCATGCGTCAATATATGAAATCGACAACGATCAGCAAGTGTTGGTGCCGATCCCAAGCCATTGAGGATATTTTCACCAATTTTACAAGCTCAAAGATTTGATCCACAAGCTCACTATATCAAAACATACCTCCCACAACTATCTCATATTCCTGCTCATCAACTCCACGATCCACTCACCTATACCTTGGATTATATCCCTCCTATCGTTGATCACGTTGAAATGAGCAAAAAAGCAAAAGAGATGTATCGTGGAGAACATTCTCATAGCATTCTTTAATTCTAATAGTACCATTATGGCAAACACGAGTCGTTACAAAAAACTTATCCAAGAGATTACCGCTGAAGGTCATCGGACCGCTGAACAAATTCAAAAAGAATTAATAAAAAAAAGCGTCCTTAATTTAGTTGGTTTATGAACTATATATCGTAATCTAACAGCACTGGTAAAAGAATGAGTACTCATGAAAACACATGGATTGTGAGATAAGATCTTATATGAAGTATCCA
>DAOQQF010000049.1:0-5995 GCA_035333525.1 Candidatus Absconditabacterales bacterium
TGGAGACCTCTGCTCTACCAACTGAGCTAAGACCCTACACTCTCGTTTGGTGTTAACCTAATAATTATGTTTGACTTGGATTCAAGATTAGATTAGGAAAATTCACCAAAAGGACTATACTTTTAGTGAATTGATTCACCGAAAGTCTCATCCCACTATCGAAGATCTCCAGAAAACTACTCGATAGTTACCTTTTTCATCGTGTCTATCTTGAATTTCAGATATCATCGATCAAGTGGTATAATAGTATCTACAGCATAGTCACGAAGTTTTTTGAGGTCGGTCTTGATGAGTTTGCGAATAAACCATCGTCTAGGAAGTTCGTAGAGATGCTGTCGATGATTGGTTGCTATCGGATACAGAGGAAAGTTAAGTTGAAAATGTTTGTTGTGTAGTTGTTTTGCAGAAGGCTGGTATAATTCTTTCAGTTTATCTCGATATCACCTCAATTGATCAATATGACTACGATAACCTATCACTCCTATCTTACCAACTTTGGAATAAGGAAGTATATGACCGAGAATATAAGGAGTAAAAACAGGATACAGTGTTCGTTTGGAGATCAAAGAAAGTTTTATATGATCCCAAGCAAGTTCATATATAGGAGGCACCACTATTCCATCATATCATGCTGGATCAATAGTATTTACTAAGAAAATAAGTCTTTGTAAGCTATCATCCCGAGACATGGCTCACCATGAACCATATTGGGTGTCCAAAAAAGTCTGACACTGATGTCATGCAGTAGTGAGAGATCAACATATATGTAGATCACTTTGGAGAGAACCTATGATGACAAGTTTCATGAAAGTTGTTGGTTGATAATTCATTGATAAATATGTAATAAAGGCATCATTTCATCAGCACTCTTACTACTCAGTACTCATTCAATAAGTTTGAGTCTTTGATAATTGAAGCCTATGGCAGAAATAATATTTTGGACCATAGTACGCTGACCATCATTGATAGACGTTGTGAGATCAACCACCAATACAGCTTGTTTTTCAATAATCTTTGCTCTAATTTGTTTTAATTTAGTAATATAGGTCTTTTTGGTATTTGAAAAAAGCTTCGCCTCCATGGTATTGATTCACTCAATAGTGTTTTGAATAAATAGATCAAGATCATTACGATTTTTGACCAATGTTTTTCTTACCGAAAGATTGTATGAGGTTGTGCTACCCGAAAGCATATCAATTTGTTTGATTATATCTTGCTTTCTAGAACGCATAGTCGATATCATATCCAAACAATTTCTTGAATAAGGATGAGTGTTGGTTGTGATAGTTAATACTGATCCACTAAATGAACAATAAAACTGGGGTTGAAAATATCAGATACTCTGAACTCGTCATCAAAATCCTAACCATACCGTCATCATAATGGTCAAGATGATAATAATGTTGATGTATCTTTGTATCATAAGTATAGATAACAGCATTTAAATAGCGATTGTATTAATCATATTCTGCTTATCAATATATTTTTGAATAGTATTATGTGCTTCACGAAATACTGCTCTTAGATCCTTATAAGGGACAAGAGTAAGAATCTCTGACAATGTTGCTCGCTTATACTGTCATGTGTGTCACTCTGTATCCGCAATATTAACAGCTGTGGGGTTACCGTTATAGTAGACCAAAAAATAAGAAATTGATTTATCGATTGATCATTTACCAAAATTCATATTTTTTAATTCTACTCATCCAGAAAGCTTAGTTTTGATAGTAAATGAATTAATATCCATCCCTGTTTCTTCTGAAACTTCTCTCACGCAGGTATATTCAGCTTGTTCGTTTATTTTAGGCTTACCTTTTGGCGCAACTCGTTCAATCTTTCCTGACAAGGCCCTTCTTTTCATGACAAAAAAGAGTGGTTGTCATGAAGATAAGGTATATACTATTCATCCAATTGATTGAATCATTGATACACACTGAAAAAATAAATTCAAAAACTACTCTTCAACGTTTTCATACAGTATAGTGATAATCACTGCAATAGGTATAGCAAGTATTACACCATTTATACCAACGGTCATTCATCACAAAACCATGCACAAGAAAATAACTACTGGACTAATTCCAAGTTGTCTTTTGAACAACAACGGTATGAGAATATTATTTTCAATTCGCTGAACACAAAATACGGTAATACCAGCAACAAGTACTCCCCATCGTCATTTTGCTACTGCCCCCATAATAATAACTGGTATTCATCATAACGTAGGTCCTATATAAGGTATCAATTCTGTGAGAGCTGAGATAGTAGCCAATGATCATTTATTGGTAATATGAACTCACAACAAATGTATGATCCACAACGAAACATACATAGTAATACCGATATATAATCACAATAAAATCTGAGTCTTGAGCCAAAATCAGAGTTTCTCATACAATAAGGTGATTTTTTTGTGAGCGACTGGAGAATTTCAACTAACCCTATAAATAAAACGCACAAAATGTGTTTTTTCAATACTCAATAGTACCGATAAGGTAAGTACAAAACCAATTTGCACCAAGGTAGAAATAATTCATCATACCGTACTTACTACTATAGTGCCGGCATCTTTAGCATATGAACTCATTGATGACACAATAGCACTAATATTATTTTGAAGGAATGACTGAATAGTAGTAAGATACTCAGGTTGAGCAATATCAAGTCACCATGATTTAAGATAATGATAAAGTGTATTATGAGTAATAAGTTGTTCAAGTGTATTTGTTTTTAGAGAGGTTTCCAAATGTTGTGCGTATTGTAACAACGTCCCAATGAGATCACCAACTTGGTTTACAATAAAAGGAATCATAACTAACACTCCACTCAACAACAGTCCAATCAGAATAAGATAGGAAAGAATTAGAGCAAATCGTCTTTTTCATGTTCTCGTTTCAAAATAAGTGATCAAGCTCTCTATAGCAATAGCTATCACAATTCAGGTAAACACCAAAAGTACTCGATCAAAAATCGAATATACAAACCATCATATACCTACTACTACAACTCATATGATCCAAAACATCCAGGATGTATGATGAGGTGATTGACTATTGGATCACAAAGGAGAAGTATCCAAAGATGGATCAAATAACTCTTTTTTTCAAGCAGTATGTATTGCTTCTTGAATAGCCTTTAGGGTATCTTGAATAGCCATGATACATTTCAATAAAAGTGTAAAGATTATTTAAGGAAGTTCTGTTTATTTTCATTATGTTGTTGGAGAGTAGATCCATAATGAATAGTTCATTCACTATCATGAAGATAATACAAATAATTCGTTTTATGATAAGTTAATACTCATGCGAAGGTATACACTGATGGATTAGATATAGGCGTAGGAGGCAAGCCAGCATTTGTTCTTGTATTGTAAGGGTTAGACTTATCATACAGATGTTTAACAATAAATGAAGGTGTACATTGGTCATAGGTTATCGACTTACCATAACACAAGGTAACATCCGCACCGAGTTGCATTCATTCCGCAATTCTATTCAAAAATATCCCTGCAATAGTTTGCTTATTCTGATTATCTTTTTCTTCATTTTCAATAATGCTCGCAAGTTTTACAATGCTATATGGCGACATTTTGAATACAAAACCATCATTGGCTAGTTTACGAGAAAAATCAGTAAATAAAGTAGGATCTGGACCTCGAACTTTGGTATAAAACGCATCAAGTTGAAGTTTAATAAGTTGTTCAGGTAATGATCATTTATTGGCATCAAGATGATAGGTATCAGGATACAAAAATCACTCCAATGAGGTAAGCTTTTCTGGCAAAAAAGTAAATTCAGATCTTACTGTATCAATAAATTGATTATTGGTAACCAACGATCTATATTCACCAGATTGTATAAGTCCTTTACGAGATAAATAGGTATCATAGTCCCATGATGATCGTCACTCCAAAAAGGTGACTTTGACAGTAATAGGTTTTGGAGCAGTAGTAATAGTATTTAAAAAGGTATGATATGATAGCGATTTATCTACTCTATAGACTCCTGGATACAGTGTAGGCGTTTTTTGATAGTTAAGCTTGAGGAATATTTTGAACGTAATACGATCCCACCATGACATGTGTGACAAGAATGTTTGATACGTATCTCATTGTTTGACCACCACATCACGGTCCAATGAAATACGATTAGTTATATATCACATAACAAGAGCTATCAATACAAGTATAACAATTCTTCATAATTTCATATAATCTGACTACAAAGTAAAAACTGGCTTATTAATTCATCATCATTCATGATCATCAGATCGATCATCTTTGGAGGATGCAATACGCACAGCACAAGATGAACATGTATACTGAAATGGTTTATAGAGTCACTGAAGTAACTCAATAATTGACTCTCCATGAATAGTATTATCACTATGTATAGGTATTAACAATTCATTGTCTTTTTCAATAACAATGTTTTCTCATTCTTTGAGAGAAGATTGTATAAATCATGCGTGAAGCATCTCTGGTTTAGTCTGACATTCTTGGTAGAGCTGTTGACCACAGTAATCACAGACTCATTGGTAGATCAAGCTTGTTGGTTTCACCTGGATCACAAGCTCTGACTCACTAATAGAAGTAATTACAATTGTTAATGAACCTTTTTCTACCAACGATCATGTTGTCCATGATAAATGTACCATATCATTTTTGCCTACCATATGAAGTAGGTCTCAAACTGGTATAAGATGATTATGATGAGTGTTCTTGTATTTCATTGCTAAATGTTTTTTGATGTTGTAAATGAGGTTCAATCAGTGATCTTACTTTATTCTTGGTATGATTAACATCATGAACAAAATTGAGATGAATATCTCAACCACCTGCTTGATCACCTTCGGATAAAAATATCAAATCTCCATAATTAAAGATCGACTTAAATAGACCTGATGTATTTGACACTGAGACAGTTTTTATTTTATCAGCGTCAATTGTTCTACTGGTCCTAGTAAGCAATCATGTTTGATTATATGAGGCTATTTCTTGAATAGTAACAATACAAAAATCCATCTTGTAATCTAGATATCTTTTGAATACCTTCCATCATCATACCACAACAACAATTAACATGAGTATACCCATGAGAACCGATTTTAGATTATCAAGAGATGTGTCTCACGAATCCAATCACATAAAGAATCCAAGAATCAATAATATTATTCAGATAATCAGAACAGGAAATACACAATACAAGATCCAAAATATCTTTGCTCTATGAATTACAAAAACATTTTCTTTGCCATACAGTCATACATATTTTGAATACACTTCATGTTCTAAATTGGTATCAAAATTGGAAAGAAATTTCATCTGTTTATAATGTTTATAAAAATAAAAACATTTAATCTGGTCTCAATCAAAGAACAAATTCTCCTTTTAGGATTATACTCTTATCTTGAAGCTGTCAGACAATAGTGTCGATATTACCATAGATATACTGCTCATGAAACTTAGTTAATTCACGACCAATCATTACTTGTCAGACAAAACCAAGTGTCTTGAGTTCAACCAGTGTTTTTTCTATTCTATGAACAGACTCGTAACAGTAAATCGGATAAGGACTTTTTATAATATACTGCATCATTGTTTTTCTTCATTTTTTTTTGGGCAAAAATCATACAAAGGTAAACTCAGTTGTATCTCGATTTGATGCAACAACCAATGGTATTAATGCATTTGCTCCTGGTAGTACCTCAAATGGAATTGAGTGAATCCGACACTGTCTGACAAATGACTTTGCTGGGTCAGACAATCACGGTGTTCATGCTTCACAAACAAGTCCTACATGACAATCTTTGGCCAGTTGAATATAACGACTCATCTGATTGTCAGACACGAAACTTGTAAAGGGATAAAAGGTTTTTGGTTTCAGCTTATAATCTATCTCATACAACTGCATAAGTTTTTTGGTAGTCATTACATCTTCACAAAAAAAAATATCTAATTCACTCAAAAGTCTCATTGCTCTGAGAGTAATATCTT
>DAOQQF010000050.1:0-5891 GCA_035333525.1 Candidatus Absconditabacterales bacterium
ATATGATACAAAGTAAAAAGAGATAGAAAAGTATAATCAAAAGTACTATAAAAAGCAAATTTTTTGGATAGTATGGAAATTACAACCACAATATTATATGGAGATCGAATAATGAGTTCCTTAAAATAATCACCCATCAGAAGAAAAATACCATTGCTTCTTGAGTTCATCAAGAAGTTTTTCATAACTACGAAAGTGGAACTCCCCCACAAAGATTTGTTTCCACAAAACAATATCTGGTTTGAAACAATTAGTTAGGTCTACCTCTAACTCAGGTATATCATAAAGTGAAATCAACTCTTTTGCCCTCATAACATCATCTCTACTTGTTTCCAGTAGTTCACGTGTCCTATCACTCATACTCTTCAGATTATCATAAATATGCTCTATAGTTCATCGTTGTTTGATAAGTTCAGTTGCTCACTTAGGTCCTATTCACCTAGCTCATGGGATATTATCACTTGAATCTCCTATAAGTGACAGATAATCTACCATAGATGATGGCTCAAACCCAAACTCTGAAAGAAATAAACGATGCGTCCAGGTAATATCTTTGATTGGATCAACAATAGTAACATTGGGATACGACAAGGTTTGTTTAACATCCTTGTCTCATGTATACAGTACGAGCGATATCTGATCAGTACCAAACACTTTGGTTGGAACTTTGGCCATCGTATACAACACATCATCGGCCTCATAACCAGGATACTCTAAACTTATCAATCATAACCTTTGACACAGCTCCTTGCACATACGAACCTGAATACCAAACTCCTCAGGCATTTGGGTTCTCTGTGCTTTATATTGCGGGAATGCAACAAATCTATGAAGCGTCTCTCATGGGGGATCTCGTGCTATCATCAGATAATCTGGCTTTTTGGTAGCAAGCGCAATAATCATACGAAAGAATCAAAAAACCATATTAACTCTCTCTCATCATGTAGTAGCAATATCCAACGAATAAGCATGATATGCCCTAAACAAGTACCACATCCCATCCAACACAACTATACGAGGCATCAGAAACAAATAACAAATAAAATAGAGAGACACAATTTGTTGTGTCTTATTGTTGTGTCTATTTCCCAATATTTGGTTCAATCATATAATGAGGGGTTAATTGATCAACATATTGAAATCCTACTTCATGTATCGACATACTATGAGAGATTGATCATTGATTGATGACGAGACTATGATTATCAAGGTTAAACGATACCAATCTATGATCGTCTATCCCATCTATTAAGTCAATCCGATGATAAGAATCAATATCCAACAATGAAGTTTTGGATACCAGTCATGTATCAAGATGGATAGACCAACCATGCTTTTGTTGACCAATATAAAGTAATCCATGCGATCATATATATCAACGACGATACAATGTAGTAAAAAGATGTATTTTATCGATTGTGTGCAAGGTAATCTTTTTCTGATTATCCGATAATCTGCTCTGTATCATATCAAGCATATTCAAACACAAACAACCAATTCTCAAATTCGTAAACGAACCAGGCCCATTGATAACATATATATCCTTGATAGTATGTTTTTCCATCAATGTATGTAGAATCCTAGGAAACTCGATTTCAAGTCACCCTCTAGGAACTATGATAGTTTGACCATCTATAGTAATAACAACATGATTTGATGAGAGATGTACAAGCATAAGGTCTATGTTTTAATATGTTTACTAATCTACCATTTCCATCGTATCTTCTATAATCTGATTATCTCATCATACATAAACAAACATAGGGATAATCAGAGGAACTCTATCAAGTGATTTTTCCAACATCATCTCCAAGTCAGATTTGATATCCTTGAGACACTGTTTAACACTATCATACTTAGAAATCTTGAGTGAATACTCTCTTTCAATGTATTGCACAATATCAGTATGAACCTTTTTGATTTCAGTAGTATATACAAATCCTCTTGATTCAATCTGAATATTTCATGATATGGCTCTCGATTTGGAATCAATTTTCACAATAAAGGTAAGCATTCAACTTTCAGACATAATTTTACGAGCCTTTGAAACATACTCGCCATGAAGTCATCAAATTCCTTTTCAGTCGATAATAACCGTATCAAGTTTCATTTTTTGCTTACTAATCATCACATGATTGTTGTACATCTCGATGATAGTTCCATTACCATCAGGCATGATAATTTTATCGGAGTCTATTCCCATATCGAGTCCTAACTTACGATGGGCATATCTTTCTTTGGGTGGCATATAATAAGGTAGGAAAAATTCAGGTTTAATAAGTCATAACATCAGTTTATGATCCTCTTCATGACCATGTCACGAAGCATGAATATCCATATCATTGTTAGTTAATAAGTTTACTCATTTTACCAAAAGTTGGTTCAGCATCATAGCCATCTGAGTCTCATTTCCAGGAATAGCATTAGATGAAACAATCACTGTATCTCATGATCTAAACTTAAATTGTTGGTTTTCACCTCTTGCCGCCCTAGCCAAAAAACTAAACTCCTCACCCTGAGCTCAGGTGCACAAAATTACTGTCTTATCATCAGTCATACTATCAGTTGTATTAACATCATACTTCCTCAAATAATTTTTGGGTACATTGATATAACCCAGCTCTCTTGCTACTTCAGTATAATTGATCATTGATCTACCAGCAAGAAATACTGTTTTATTATACTTGATTGCCGAGTGAACTGCCTGAATAATTCTACCTACATTGGAAGCAAACATCGATATAATGAGTCTACCAGGAGCATGTTTTATCATACCATCCAAGTTCTCTCCAATTACCTTTTCTGATCTTGATCGTCATGGCTTATCGGCTCCCAGACTATCTCAAATATATAATTTGACTCATTCTGTCCCGATTCTAGCTATCTTTGCCAAATCGGCAGGTTTATCAATAGCGGGCGTATGATCAATTTTGAAATCCGCAGAGGTAAAAATCGTCCCTTTTGGGGTTGAAATACTGAGCGCAAATGTTTCAGGAATATTATGATTGACCCTAACAAACTCAATATCAAAACATCCAATCTTGATCAAATCAACATCTGGATTAACAATTTTGAATTTTAGTTTATTGGTCGTTTTCCTCTCTTCAAGAGTCTTTTTAACCAATCCCAATGTCAAAGGAGTTGTATAGATAGTTGGCGCAAAATCTAATTGTGGAAGGATATCTTTTAGGGCTCATATATGATCCAGGTGACCATGAGTCAACAAAATTCCTTTGAGTTTTTTGATGTTTTTTTGAACATATGAGATATCCGGAATCAAATAATCGGCACCCATAGTAATCGTTTCATTGAACTCCAAGCCACAATCTACCAAGATCATGTCTCATCCATATTCGATAAAAATACACTGACCCACTTGTTCCAGACCAAGTAGTGAGCCAATTTTAACTGGTTGTTCTCCTTTTGGATCAAAGTCACTTTTTGTAGATGGCCTCAACTCCTCATCTTTGGAGCCAAAACGTCATACTCAGGTTTGAACTGTTGGTTCACGAAATTTCTTGTGAAATTTACCATTGGTTTTCTTGACTGTCTTTGGTTGAAAGTTAAAACTTGGTGATCCCAAATTGGCCTTCTCCAAAAATGCTTTTTCTTCTACAGATTGCCCTGTAGGTTGTGCTGCGTGCGTTGTCATAAAAAAAATAAGAAATATAAAAGCAAATGATATACTAAAAAACTATCATAAAGAAAACAAGAGAAAAATAAGTATTCCAATGATTCAAAATTAATGTTATAACCATATGATAGACTGTTCTATCTCATCTTATCTTATCAAAGTAAGAAAAGAGTAATCATAACATAGAGAATAAAAGTTTTGAAAATCAGTTGGAAACGGGTACATTACTTATCTCTCACATAAGTAGTGCATCGATTTTCTATTGAAGACTGTCTCAAGTATAATTTTTTTTTATCAAAATGCAAATAAAGGATGAAAGATATAATTGACTTAAAAAAAAGACCCGGAATCGTGTTCGACTCAACGGATCTTTTGGAAAAATAATTACACTACACTATACTAAGAGAACATATTTCAAGAGATTTTTACCAAAGATACTTGATCAATACTACTACTCATTTGGTTCATTGTCTTGACTATCTTCATCGATATCATCCAAAAGATCGTCGAGAGCGTCTTTGAGATTAGATTGTTTGCGTTCATAGTGATCACGTAGTTTACCAAGTTTGCGTTTCAGATTATCAACTAATTTTTCACGCTTATCTTCTTTGGTATCACGGATTTTTTCCATTGACCCACGTAATGATTCAAAAAGCTTGTGTGAAGATGATTTAGAATCAAGAGTATTACATTGTTTTTGGGCGTTATATCTTACTTGGATGTTTTGATATCTGAGCGATCTATTGGTTTTGAACATAGTAAGATAGTCAGCTTTGAATGCAATAAATTTATCCTGAGAACCACTTGCTACCAACGTAGAAATAGCATCCCAAAATTTAGTTCTTTCTGTGACCATTGCATCCACATACTGAGTTTGAGTTAATGAAGCAGGATTTGCATAATATTGGTCAACCAATTTAGTATGTAATGCGCGAATTGATGCTCGATTATCCTTGTGGAGCTGAAGTGCCATTTTTTTGGAATCTTTGGAAATAAGCTTTATCCATCGACCATTGTGTTGACCTTTGAGTGTTTTAAAGTTTGACTTAATAGTTTTTAGATTAGACTTGATAGTTTGAAGAGCATCAAGGCGAGTTTGAACACACAATGCGTGACCGGAAGCCGATGATCCAGTAGAGACACTTCCCGTGAGTGATACATTTCATGAAGCAAAACTAGATGATACAGTCATTATAACACCCAATCCAAATAGTGAGATAAGAAGTTTTTGCATACGATACCTTATTACAAAATAAAAAAATAAAAGATATTCTGATGGAGAGACGAACAAAGAGAATAGTTGTGACAAATAATAAATTGACAGAATCAAAAAACTGACTCATATGAGTCAGTTTATCGATTGATGTGTTGAACAAATAAGAGAAGGTAAAACTACCTATCTTGCAAAGCAAGATGATCAACTATTAGAAAGTTGACATTGGTTTTGTGTCTTGCGACACGTGTAGTTTTATCCATCGAAGGATAATAATACCCATTTAAGGGTTGTTTTCCATTAGGGAAGTGATTTATCCCCACGTTCCCGTAGGGATGCCTTGTTACGACTTAACTCCAATCACTGATTCACGTTTCGTACCGCATTGCGATGCTTCAACGCGCCTCAGCTTTCATAGTTTGACGGGCAGTGAGTGCAAGGAACAGGGACATATTCACGGCAACTTGCTGATTTGCCATTACTAGCGATTCCAACTTCATGTAGTCGAGTTCCAGACTACAATCCGAACTAAGGGATGTTTTATAGATTTGCTCCGGGTCGCCCCATTGCTTCTGATTGTACCATCCCATTGTATTGCCTCTGAAGCCCACCACGTAAGTAGCATGAGGATTTGACGTCATCCACACCTTCCTCCCGGTTACCCGGGCAGTCTCCTATGACATAATAACATAGGATGAGGGTTGCGTTCGTTTCGAGAATTAACCCGACACCTTGAGGCACGAACTGACGACAACCATGCACCAACTGTGCTACGTACCGATTGCTCGGCTAGCAGGCGTTTCTCCTGCGACACATAGCATGTCAAGTGGTGGTAAGATTTCTGGCTTAATATCCAATTACTCGAGACAATCCACCGCTTGTGTGTTCCCCCGCCTATCCCTTTGAGTTTCACTCTTGCGAGTATACTACCCAGGCGATCTGCTTAACCCGTTAGGTAACAGCACATGAGCTACAAACTCACACACTTAGCAGACATAATTTACGGCTCGGACTACCAGGGTATCTAATCCTGTTTGATCCCCG
>DAOQQF010000051.1:0-5796 GCA_035333525.1 Candidatus Absconditabacterales bacterium
CTCTACTTTAAGTGTGGGAATATACCCGCACAAATTTTGGTCATATGAAATGACTCTTTTATCCTATACATATCAACATGAAGTAAATCATGTCACGAAGTATTACCATGATACTCATGAAAATACACGTATGTAGGACTATGGACCTGATCAGGATCGATTCCCAGTCATTGAGCAAATCCCTTGGTTAGATGTGTTTTACCCGCACCAAGATTTCAGATTATTCCTAATTTCTTTACTCATTGTTTGACTAATTCTTGACCAAACATCATCATTTGTGAAGGTGATGAAATTGTTTGAGATTGGATAGATAAGGTTGTTTTTGATTGCATAAGAATACAAAATAGATACAATAAGCTACCATGAAAACTCACATTACGTTGGAGTATGAAAGAAAGTTTTTGATTGGAGGTAATATACCACGATCATTAGATAATTTTCCTTATCAAAAAATCAAACAACGATATATATGCGGACCTGACAAACAACAAAAAAGAGTAAGAAAAATTATTGATCAAGATGGAAACATACTATATAAACTGACCTACAAACGTAGGTCCAAAAAACTACCTGGGAAAATTGAAATTGAAGAAGAACTAACATACAAACAATATGAATGACTCAAAAAATACAAGATACCTTCAATACTCGGTTCTATCTCCAAGACAAGATATTATATTCCTTACCACGATTGGACGATAGAATTGGATGTTTTTGATGAGTCATGTGATCATATCAAAATCGCTGAAGTAGAATTTCATTCGCTTGAGCATGCTTGAATGTTTATACCTCCTGATCGATTTGGCCCTGAACTCACGGGTAAACTTACCAACAAAGATCTCTACCAACAATGAGTAGAGTATCTACAAACAGTCATAAAAAAACAATGAATAAACTCCAAATCCACAGCTCCCAAACCACATTATTTAGTCACCAAACGATCCAAGCGCATCTCCAAAACCAAGTCTAAATTACATAGATTAGAAATAAACATCATGGACGAGGGATAGGACAGAAAAAAATACACATCGTCTCAACCACTACATCAATGTTTACGTTTTTATAATCAATCATGATAACCTTTCATATCATAACTATCTTTCCTGAACTATTTGACTCACGAACCAAGGTTTGACTTTTGAGTAAAGCTATTGAAAAGGGCTTAATTGCTATCAACTATATCAATCCTAGATCATTTACCACCGATCGTCATCAGACTATTGATGATAAGATTTATTGATGAGGAGAAGGCCTGCTGATGAAAGCTAAACCGATTATTGATAGTGTCAACTCAGTCATTGAAACACTAACGCCACATCAATCATGAAACAAACCATGATTTCTCATCCTCTATCCAAGCCCCTCTCACACCTACTTTGATCAACATAGTGCGTTTGATGTAGTAGATCGTATCAATGACTCATCATTGAGTGATATTATCTTCGTATGCGGTAGATATGAGTGAATTGATCACAGGTTTGAACAATACTTCATGGATCGCTATCCTCAACAATTTCTCAAAATTTCACTTGGTAAGTATATTGTCTATGGGTGAGAAGTACCTACCATGATTATAATAGAAGCAATTACTAGACTACTTCCTTGATGAACACATAAGCCGCCAATCGATGAGAGCTACTATCCTCATATTGGAGATGATACAATAGAAAATCCTCATTTTACAAGGCCACAAGAGATTTATGGATACCAAATACCCGAGATATTGATCTCAGGACATCACAAACATATTGAAAACTGGAGAAAGGATAATCTGACGAAATAAACCAAACAGTAGTGTACAGACTATTATGCTCTAGGAGAAAATTTTTGCTTGTTCTTAGGAGATTTTTTATGTGATTGTTGTTTTTCTAACATTCGAGTTATTACTGTAAGATGGTCTTTGATCTCTTGTTTAACGTTTTCATCAGATAGATTAAAAACATCTAGAGTGCTTTTTTTTTGTGTTGTGCGTTCTCACTGTACTTGTTCTATAGTAGTAAGATATGCTGTCAGAGCAGTATGATGACCCAGTGGGTGTGAGATAACTTTTTGTTTATTGTTGATTACAATGCAAGAGAGTACGTTTCATGATGTTTTAGGATCAACATCATACATCAAATTGATGCGAACCGTTTGAGACACTCATGGTATAGTAAACTCAAATGTGGTCCATTCATCAATACTATAGATTGCTTTGATTGAAATCTTATCCCAATTATCCAATAATGTCTTAATTTCTTTGTGAGGATCAAAACTCACCTCAGCAAGAATGTCCGAAAGTTCAAAGTCGATATGATTATTCAGATATCACTGAGCTTTCTCCCATGACAGTGTGTCAGGACGAGATCATGATAGGTCATGTTGGATATATTCAATCTTGTTCTTTCACATCTCATGAGGATGTATTGGTGGTAGTTCTAAAGCCATAATATAGATAAATGTACGAAATAAAAGTATGCTTGATAATAACTATTTAATAATTTATGTCAAGCTTATGTAATACATTATGTATGGTAATTTTTTGTTTTTTTGTTAGTAGTATTCATGTCATTATTTTTTTCATTAAATCCAATTAATATGAAATTACCTGACATTCTTATCGGTTGTTAATCAACATGTTAACAACAAAATCCCTTACATCTTGCGATGATCATAAGGGATTTTTTTTACCTCTGATAGGTTTGTGCATTCCTCAGTTTGTAGTACATTTGATGAATTGGAGTATAGAGTTTTATGAGTTCATTTCTGAGTTGAACTAAATCCTCTAAGTAAGCAACTAGCCCAATATGGACAGGGAACTGCGCAAAAAAGTTTCTGATTATCTTCATGTCCTGTTCGATAGCAATAGTCGCTATATCAAGTTCCATTGTTGCTTTTCGTGATTCCTCATCCAACACCTCCTGATTTGAAGAAACATCCTTGCCCAGGATAGAGGGGCCAAACTGCTGACTGGTTGGAACAAAGTAACGATATCGATTGAGAAATAACCCATAAAACAAAAGCTCATTCATGATTGTATGTCTAAAGTCATCGAGCCCACAATCCAAGGTCATATTGTCAGATCCAGTAAAGGTACATAATGAGGCAATACTACGTCCTATTAACGTTCCTGTTCCTTTATCCAAAAGAAGTCCATAATCAATAACCTGATTCTTATCGGTTTTTTGGTATGCATTAGCCATCATCGTTGAGAGAATATTGAAGGTATTTGGATGACTACAGTGAGTATCAGTTGCATCAGGATTAAGATAGATGATCGATGATTTGCTTGTATGACATGATCCAAAATAATAATCAGAAAAGTTGGTTATCGACTCATAAATCCCTTGTTGATTAGTTTCAGTTGTTTGATTACTCAGTCTGGTCATATTTCCATACAGACTTGCTACTTTACTATTGACCATATCATTGATAATCTGATGAAATAACTTGGATACCAACGTAGCAACCGAACATGAATTAAGATTGGATCATCGACTACACGATGGTTTATCAACAATATCCTTTATATGTGTCTTTTTGAGAAAAGGAGCGTCAACCAAAAGAAGTCCATTCTTACCTCCTAGTTCTACTTGATTTTTGAAACGAACCCATAACGTATTTTGTTGTTCCATGAGTTTAGCTTGTTTGATAGTGTCTTTTTCTTGGGAGATAAGTTTGGTGAGTATATCGAGCTCTTTTTGAAGTTGTTGATTGGTATCACCTCCAGGATTATATTCATTGGATGATTGTTGATTAACACTATGACATACTATGAGTACAAACAACGAATCACGAGGAGAAAAACGTCTCAAGGAGGTAACTCATCACTGAGTATCCTTCACCTCAAATCATTGGATAAGATCTTTGTCAAATATATTTTGACAAAACAAGGTTATAAGTCCCTTTCTATGGGCCATTGAAGCAGGAATTCATCCATTTTTTTGAACCTTATCAAAAAACATATTCACATATTGTGTTTGGTCGATAGTTGATGTAGAACCTTGAGTTTTACTAACTAATCATGTATACGTCAACATAATTAATCACGCTCATACAAGCCATATCAAGCTATATTGAATAAACGATAGTCATTTTTTTGACATTTTGAAATGAAATAGATATACTATAATCAGATTATCGAATTATTCTTTTGTATTCTTTTTATCTTTAAATTCAATATCATGTTACAACACAACAAATCAGTCGTTAATTTTTTGGCGTGAGCATGTGCAAGTCTGGTACTCATAGCAGGTACATCAGCTCTTTTGAGCACCCCATCAAACATTGGTTTTATCACACAACAAGTATTTAATCCATCATGAGGCAGAACCTATAACCCAACTCAACTAAGTAATAACACCAATCAAGGTCCTTGAACTCCTCCATCAGGCAATCCTTCTTGAGGTAATCAAAACAATGGATGAAGTCAAGTTCCTCCTCCATGAGGCACTGTGAATACACTCAAATCTCAATTGAGTATGCTTTTTGGTATGATGCGACCAATCGCTCAACAAAACAAACAACAATCAGCGTACTGTGACGTATATGGAAATGTAGCAACACCAAATGAACCTGGTAAAATTGATTTTTGGGCAAACAGTAGTCCACAATGATCTACTCTCTTGTGTGGTTTAATTGATACTGCAAACAAACAACTGATAGATATTTCTAACTTGTGAACCAATAATCTTTATGAATCATTTGATAAACTGACTGCATGAACATATGATATCATATGTCTTACATGGAATGGTAGTCCAACCACCGCATGATTATGTCAATCAAGAGGAAGTTTTATTATCGATGGAAATACCAATACTCCAGTTAGTCCACAACCATGAGGACAAATCGATCTTTCAATAGATTGATCCGTCACCATGCAACCATCCAGATGGTGGCGACAAAATGGTTATCAATACGATCTTGTAGTATACAATGATCAATGATTGACCCAAAATAGTGTAGTCAAAGCATATCCTAGTAAAAATCTCCATATCAGATCAACCAATCCAGTATGAGTATTTTCTGGGGGTATCTACACATGGACGATCCCTCAGTTGGATGCTGGTAAAGACTTCAAAATTCAAATCAATGGCTACTCTAATAATGGGACAACAGCTGAACTCTCAGCTGAACTCTGTAATTATGTGAATGACATTGATAGTACTGAATGCAATGCGAATGGTAATAACACCATTCCCGAAGATGATGAAATTCAGTTATAATATTCACTTGTAAAAAGGGTTAAAAAAAATATCCTCTTATAAGAGACGTATCGAACTCTAACAATAAACTATTAATAGTCAATCCAGAACGCTGGATCTGACTATTTTTTTTATTATTTTTCCACCTTGTTTTATCATTCATAATAGTTATATATATCGTACAGATCATGTATTATATAAAAGGAGTTTCTTGTGAAAACGTTCATAAGACTCCTTCTTTTGTATACAATGAAACATTTAGCCACACCCATTATCTCTCTAATGAGAGTAGTAGGTAGTGGGATGACATTAAGTGGAGTCTCGTAGTAGTATACATCTCTAGTATCACAAAGAAAAACCCTCAGCAACTAATTATTACTAAGGGTTTATATTCCATCTAGAAATAGATAAGAAGATAATTATTATATTCTATACTGATTATCAGTTATGATAAGGAACCTTGGGAAATAAGTAATACCAATTACGTATCAAAAGAGAACTATTATTTTGGTAGATACCGATGATATAACTAGCAAACTATTGGGAATCAAGAATATGGGTAGTTTGCGTTTGTTATACAATCGGTATAACATAAAACGAAGTGTTATGA
>DAOQQF010000052.1:0-5688 GCA_035333525.1 Candidatus Absconditabacterales bacterium
GAATTTGAACCTCATCCAGTTGCTCGAAGAGCTCAAAAAATTTATCCAACAAGAAAATGGTAGTCGATTTTCTCTTTTTTTGTATATTCTTCTTTGATTGTTGGTAGGGGATTGGGTAGTGGAGAGATTGTTAAAATATGGTTTTGATAAACAATACGCTTACATTATCTGATGAGGAATTGTTCTCATAACCTTTGTAGTTTGGCTTATGTCTAGAGAGATTACGGTTCAAAAAAATAAAATAAATATCGGTATTGCTGATCTGCTTATCATTTATGTTAATGAATCATCTCCTATGAGTTATGAGCAAAAAAAGCTTATGGCAAATGAGACTGCTCAATATCTTTATAGTCAGATTCAATCACAGATGTATGATGGTAGTGCTATGAAACAACTCAATTTGGTTAAACTACCTACAAGGATTCAGGTCACGTTTGAAAATGAAAGACGTATTGTGGAGCGTTTGGGTCTTGATATACTCGTATGGTGAACATTAAAATGTATTGAGTGAAAATACTATCTCAATTATAAATTAACCTTCTCCAAAAAATTTGAATCATGGGCATTTAGTCAGGCAGTTCAGTCTATCAATGGGTATCCTGATGTTCCCTTTGATCTTCATGGTCAAACTACTGATATTCAGATGTTTGTGCACCAACTTATGTGGCTAGCTATGTTGTTGTCTACTGTTCAGGATATGCACAGCAAGAAGTTTTTGAATGCTCACAATACCTCGAGAGAACTTATCCAACATGCTCAACAATATAGTCAATGAGTCTATCCTGTGAATTATTTGATTCAATATATTATGTATTTTGTAGGTATGAGAAATCTGCTTATGATGCAGGATTGGTTATCCTCTCATCGCATCAATGATATTCTTCAATGACAATGGATTACTCAATGAGTTCAAAGTATGTTTCAGTGAATAGTGCATAGCCTCAAAGCATATTTTGAAAGTATGAAACATGATGTCATTCGTGATGAACAATTTGAGTTCGAGTTCCTCTACGCTATGGGTAATAATCCTGCAAAAGAACGGACTGATGACTCAGTATTTGTTAGTTTACAGTCAAATCTTCATCCCTGGACCAAAGACATGCTGACGTGATATTTTTCATTACTCAATAATAATCCCATTGATGCTAAACTTCATTATAATGAGGTTATGATGCAGGATCCAAATAATATGATTGCCCTTAGGTCACTAGGTATAGTAGAGCATCAACTTCAAAACTACTCTCTTTCTTCATACTATCTCAAAGAGTATTCAAAAAATACCAAGAATCACCCCTTCTATCGTCATCATGTAGATGTTAAGTTATTCCAATTATTATGATCAAATGCTTTGCGCAAACGAAATATCTTTTGACGAATCTATTATAAACTGAAATATATGAGAGGTTTATATTATAACTGGAGGATGAGAAAGAGATATATTATCCTTTAAGGATAATTTTAGAAATAATAAGTCCAATCACTTTGAAGCTCACTCGAAATTTTGTTCGATTTTTTTGTGGATCAGTAACTACCCTATAGAGTGATTCTAGTCGTAATCTGCGTATTCGTTTTGGAGCTCTGGTTTCTTTTCCTATCCAAAAATCAACTGTTGCGCCTTGATTCATACAGAGTATCTTATGTTTTTTGATTGATTCTTTATTGAGATATGCAAAGAGTTCTTGATGGGGTATTCATCTGCCTCATCATCAACGAAAGTTAAGTAGTATGTTTATAGATCAAGAGGTTTTTGTATTTGACTCCAAAAAAGCTTGTATTCATGACCGATCAAATCATGTATAATTATTATCATTATATTCTACTTCAACATTATATTGTCTCATTATTGGTCGACGATTGGTGATATACTTATTTATATTTTTTTTGAGAGCTCCTTGTGGATTATGATGATCAGGGTTTGAGTCGTAGACCGTCAAGGTAATGAGATTAATATGTATTCATTGATGAGTAATCATATCGAGAAAATAGGGAAGAAAGTCGGTTCCATTTAGATTGTACAATGTTGTTGGTCAGTTCCGTCTATTAAACAACCTGCCAATTGCGTACATGGTACGTATAGCTGCTCCATCAGGAAGAAGGAAATCAGAATCCTCAAAAACTTGTTGCATTGATACATTATTATATGTTTTTCATCTTCCAACAAGATCTTGATTCACCAAGATAGCACCATAGATATAATTGATAATACAAAAATCTTGTTTGTAGTACATATTCATAATGTCTTGAACTAACTTTTTTTGATTGTACTGATAAAAATGATTGATAATACGATAATCTGACATAGTTGGTATATATTCATCTTGAAACTTATTACAACCTTTTTATTATTCGTGTAATATTTTTTCATATATGCTTCCAAGCATTTATTCTCTCTTAATCTAAAACTTATGCTTAGACCTGGTTGATTTCCTGAATGGACACCATCCCAACAACGTATTCGAGATAAGATGATCGATATAGTCACTAATGTTTTTCGTAATCATGGATATCAGCATATTTGGACTCCAGCTGTCGAGGCAATTGATGTACTCAAAAAATGATGAGATGTTATTGATCAACAAGTATATGGTCTCTATGGTCTTGCTCAATGATCATCTGATACAAAAGACTATGCGCTTCATTTTGATTTAACAGTACCGCTCGCTAGGTATATTCTGGACCACCAACAAGATATTGTTTTCCCTTTTTCAAGGTATCAAATCCAACCAGTATGGAGAGGCGAATCACACAAAAGATGAAGATATAAAGAGTTTCGACAATGCGATATTGACACCATTTGGAGAAGTTCGTCAGATGTCTGACAACGATATGATGTCCAGTCTATTATAGTTATGGAATCTGCTATGAAAGCAGTTTGTAAATACTTTGATATAGATATAAATTTTGTAGTAAAAATAAATCATCTTAGTTTAACGAAAACTTGGTTGTCATCAATAGGTATTCAATGAGATATACAAAAGCAGGTTTTAAAACTTCTTGATTGATATTTCAAACTATGACATGAAAAATGTGTAACATTGTTATCTGCTCTGGTCGCAGATTCTAATCTTCAGCTTATCATAAATCTCATTCAAACCAAGAATTATACTGTTATGAAGTGACTACCTGCTTATGATGAACTTGTTACTATTATTGATTTATTGGATACTGCTTGAGTTCATTATGAGTATGATCTATGTATTGTAAGAGGTCAAAATTACTACAGTGGAATGGTGTGTGAACGAATGGATAGTGATGATATTGCACTTGGTTCCTTGGCTGCATGAGGTAGATATGATAATTTGACTACCTTCTTGGATCCCAAACAATCATTTAGTGGTGTAGGAACATCATTGGGTAGGTTTACATCGTTGATTATGGAAAAACATCAAGAAAAGCAGATAGTATGATGAGTTATTCCTAACTCATATCTTTTTGCTCATTTGGGAACTATCAATCAGTGTCTTGTTTTGTCAAAATTATCGTACTTTCAGGATTGTATGATTGAATTTTATCCAACTCCTGTGAAGCTTGGAAAACAATTTGAATTTGCTGAGAAAAAAGGTATACAGTCTATTGTTTTGTATGGTGAAGATGAGATTAAACAATGAATCTTTATAATCAAAAATCTCACAACTGGTGTTGAGGAAATTCTATCAGTGCACTAAAAAGATATTTTTTATTTTTTCTTATATAATTGTCTTATGAATTTTATTGAAAAAACATTGGTTATTATTAAACCTGATGGAGTCTCTAGAGGACTTGTTGGCGAGATTACTGCTAGATTTGAAAAGGCATGACTGGGTATTATGATGGGTAAATTGTTTAGACCCTCCAAGGAGTTGTTACACAGACACTATCCAGCAGAAAGGACTGATTGGGTCAAAGTGTTATGAGAAAGAACACAACAATGATATGATGAACTTGGTATAGACCTTGTAAATGAGTTTGGTACAACTGATCATCATACTATTGGTGAGAAGGTTAGAAACTGGTTGGTTGATTATATGTTTGCATGAGAGGTATTTGCTATGGTATTGGTATGACCACATGCGATCGAGGTAGTTAGAAAATTAGTCTGACCAACAGTGAGTCTAAAAGCTCCCCCATGAACTATCAGAGGTGATTATAGTTGTGATAGTGTAGCACTTGCAAATTTGGAGCGTAGACCTATTCGCAATCTGATTCATGCTTCATGAAATGCCGAAGAGGCAGCGTTTGAGATTGATCTACGATTTGGAGATTGGGAGTAAATCGAGAAAAGATCAATATAAATAGCTATCAAGATATTCAAAAAAAGTCACAATATAGTTGACTTTTTTTATTAATTTATTACTAATCGATCATGATTTTCTATTTTTTACTTTTTTATGATGAAAAAATGACTAAAATCAATGATAGAGTATTAAAACCTGAAGATGTGATTATGAAAAAAGAACTAACGTGACCACAAGTATATTCTGAATGTGATAAGGTCTTACAAACATTCCTTTCTCAAAAAATGTATAAAAGGATATCTCAGGAGATGTCAAAAAACTTTATGACTCTTCCATTATCAAGAAAAGAGATTAATTCAGAGTCTTTAAAGAATATTTTAATTACTCCAGCATTTTTGATACAAAAATGCCATAAAAAAAATGTAGCAATACCTCATGTGTATATTAAATACCATGATTTTTATGTAGATAAGTCAATATTGTCCGCTATATGCAATGACCCATGTATTATTATAGCTGATTTAAGAATAGAATTTACTAGTATAAGAGATGATGAACGTCCTGGTGTGGATATACGTCAACGAGTTTTAGCATCTGGTAATAGTACCAAAAGTATATATGATATAATTGATAAAGAGTATAAAAATTTTGTTAGTATTCCCAACAGTAATGAACATTATATACAAGCTACTAGTTATATCAAAAACCATATTTTTGGTTCATATAAAAATAAACAAAGATTTAAAAAAGTGTTTAATATAAAAGATCGATTTCATTATACTATGAGTAGCGAGGATAGATGAATGTTATCGCATTTTTTATTCATATGGAGACAGGAGCATGATTTATGAAACCTATTTCCTATAATTCCTATGACAGGTACAAACAAGTATAATAATATATTTTGTCTACCTATTACAATTGATAATCACCCTGTTTATCTATCAAGTAATAGTTCAGTAGGTCATTCTTTGTTTGAAAAAGATGGTCTTATTGTTGGTAATAGGGAACATGATGCACTAAATAATATCCCATTTCCTGTTTTATTATCACATAAGAAAGTTGGAAAAAAACTCTCAATTCATGAAAAACCACCTATAACAGTAAATCCTTTAGTCTTGTAAATCCGCCTCCAGCGGGCAAGTACTCCTTTCTTCCAGCGGGTAAATTTGCATTCTAAAAGCTCCTCCATGAACTATCAGAGGTGATTATAGTTGTGATAGTGTAGCACTTGCAAATTTGGAGCGTAGACCTATTCGCAATCTGATTCATGCTTCATGAAATGCCGAAGAGGCAGCGTTTGAGATTGATCTACGATTTGGAGATTGGGAGTAAATCGAGAAAAAATTCCTTTTTATAGTACTTTTGATTATACTTTTCTATCTCTTTTTACTTTGTATCATATTTCATAATGGAAAAAAACAACATTGATTCAGATCAACTCACCTGAACCCAAGTAGTCGAGTTTTGTACT
>DAOQQF010000053.1:0-4967 GCA_035333525.1 Candidatus Absconditabacterales bacterium
GACTAAATAGTCTCAGTATAACAATCCGTATTTAATTATCAAGTCAGTATAATTATTTGGATATGATTGTCAACTGTATTTTATTATTTATTATGATTTACTTGTCAAATAATGTCTTCTCTATCTCTCGGGACCAATAAACTTATTACTCTGAGTAAAAGATATGCCAATAGAGACTTATATGATACTCGATTTTTTCGTACATTGGGTCGATGATATGATGATAATCTGATAAGAGAAAGAACAGGAAAAAATCCCATCGATTTTCTTGATGAGCTTATTTTTTCTCTACCAAAAAAATTATCAACTCAATAGAATTTTGTTCCAAATGGGAGAGATATTGACCGACCAACAAAAACATTGAGTAAAAACATCATTGGTCGATGAAACGATACAAATGAAATGTTGATGTTGTATCGTGACCAGATTAATACAGAAGGTTATTAAAATCATACTCAAAACCTTGTATTTATACTCAAAAAGATTATCTTGATGTAATTAATTCATTATGTTGAACAGGGACGTATAAAATACGTTTTTACGGTTGGACATAAAAATTATGTTGGACATAAAAAATTATGTCCCTACTGCTACTATTATTATTTTACTTTTATAATTATATATACTATGGATATACTCTATTGTATCAGACACTCCTTGTCTCATGTTCTTGCTCAAGCTATCCAGAGAACACTTGATCCTCAGGTACAACTTGGTACGGGGCCAGCAATCGATGATGGTTTTTACTATGATGTTCAGTTTTCAGACTCATGAATCGAGTTTGGTGAATCTCAACTCAAAGAACTTGGGAAAGTTATGGAGTGAATAGTCAAAGAGTGACAGCTGTTTGGTCATTATACTGCTAAAAACAAAGACCAAGCGCTTGAATTATGTAATATCATGGGTCAGACCTTCAAAAAAGAACTGATAGAGAAATTTTATCAAGCTGATAACAATGCGACCTATACATTTTATTACAACATCGTTGATCAAAAAATGCTTGGGATGTTGGAGAAAAAATACAAATCTGAGTATATTACGTTGTGTCAAAAACTTACTAGTACGATCGCTTGATGGGATCCTACGTTTTCATCAGATTATCTTATTGTGTTTTTGGATTTGTGTGAAGGTGGGCATGTAGAAACATTGAAGGATATTCCTGATGGATGTTTTGCGATGAATAAG
The DNA here is from genome assembly GCA_035333525.1 of Candidatus Absconditabacterales bacterium. Classification (GTDB taxonomy): domain Bacteria; phylum Patescibacteriota; class Gracilibacteria; order Absconditabacterales; family Absconditicoccaceae; genus CALMFT01. The sequence goes on from DAOQQF010000053.1 coordinate 1,186, forward strand.
ATTGCTGGAGCGTATCGACAAGGTAAAGAGTGAAATCCAATGATGACGAGGATATATGGATGGGCTTTTGAAACAAAAGATACTCTGAAAGCACATCTTACGATGCTCGAAGAAGCAAAAAAACGTGACCATAGAGTAATTTGAGCAAAGATGAAATTGTTTACAGTGAGTGAATTAGTATGATCTGGTCTGCCTCTTTTTCAACCAAATGGTATGATTTTGAGAAAAGAGATTACTGATTATTTACGAGAATTGCATAAAGAGTTCGATTATCAACGAGTTCGAACACCACATATAGCAAAAGAAGATCTTTATAATACTTCAGGTCATGCAAAACATTATTTGGATGATATGTTCAAGGTGCATGGTGGCACAAGTAATGAGGATTTTTATCTCAAACCGATGAACTGCCCTCATCACATGCAGTTATATGCTGATAATGCGTTTTCATATCGTGATATGCCGATTAGATATTTTGAGCCAGCAACAGTTTATAGAGATGAAAAACCAGGTCAACTCAGTTGATTGACTCGTGTAAGGAATATAACTCAAGATGATGGCCATCTGTTTTGTAGGCCATCTCAAATAAAACAAGAGGCTGAAATCGTAGTATCAATTATCAAAAAATTCTATCAAACTATTGGTATGTTTGATGGATATTGGGTTTCATTGAGTTTGAGGGGCGAAGATAAAGAGAATTATTTATGATCTGATGAGGTATGGGAATCAGCTGAAACGGCACTCAGAGAGGTGTGTATTTCCGCTGGTTTGAACTATAAAGAAATACCTGGAGAAGCTGCTTTTTATGGACCAAAGCTTGACTTTATGTTTCGTGATGCAATAGGAAGGTATCATCAATTGGGTACTTGTCAGGTTGATTGGAATTTGCCCAATAGGTTTGACTTGAGTTACATCAATGAACAAGGTGAGAAGGAAAAACCAGTAGTTATTCATAGAGCTATCGCATGATCATTGGAGAGATTTATTTGAGTAATGACAGAACACTTTGCATGAGATTTCCCGTTGTGGCTAACCCCTGAGCAAATCAGAGTTGTTCCTGTTGCTGATGTATTTAATGAATATGCACATGAGGTAAGAAAACGTTGTTTTGATATCGGTTTGAGAGCAAAGGTAGATGATAGTACTGATAGTTTCTCCAAAAAAATTCGTAATGCTGAGACCGACAAGGTATATTATGTTCTGATAGTCTGAGAAAAAGAAGTGACAGATACTACCGTATCGGTTCGTAATGTAAGGACTAAAGAACAAGAGACTATCTCGTTAAACGAGTTTATTACGCAAGCCAAAGAGAAGTATACGAGTAGAGAGTTGTAGTTTTATTTTTATTTTTCATTTTTTTATCATGTCCAACCTCGCTCACCGACAACAAAAAATCCAAGAAAAAAGAAAACAAACACCATGGAGAGAGTTTGTAATGGAAGTTTGTAGTTGGATGCCGGTAATGTTTTACAAGATTAACAATCAAATATCAAGATTTCCAGAAACATGAAGAGAATGAAAGTTAATTTGAATAAAGGAATATGAAATGCATTCAATAACCGACACAGTCTATTCGTGAGACTTTTTTAGGTCGTTTGAAAATCTATTCTTGGATAATGAAAAGATGATAGTGCAACAACGGTTTGAAAATGAAAATTGTGATTATGCAGAGTGTTATTCAAGCAAAAACTGTTACTTATGCTTTTCTGTAGGTCAATGAGCAGAAAATATTTTATATTCTACAAATTCGCATTCAAATATACGTAATATAGTGAATTCTGCTTTTGTAATTACTAATTCTGATAATATCTTTTCATCGAAAGTTGTTACATGATCGTATAACGTTTTTTACTGATTAAATATTCATAACTCTCATAATATCTGGTTTAGTTCTAATTTATTAGGATGTAGCGAATGTATATCATGCCATGATCTTGAGAATAAATCATATTGTATTGAAAATATCGAGTATACGCCAGAGGAGTATAGACTTAAAAAAGCAGTTATTCTATTTGATAAAAAATTATTTGAAGAGAAAAAAAGTAAGATTTTTGAAAAACAGATCAAAAATATTCTTTGTTCTGATGCGACTTGATGATGAATGATTAATTGTCATGATATACAGAATGGTTATTTAGCAAAATGAGTAAATCATTGACGTAATATGTATATTTGATGATGAGAACAGTGAGGTGAATATTTTTATGATGCATTTGATGCATGAAATCAAAAAGATGAGCACTTGTATGCAACACACTATGTTGGTGAGACGTCTTCACATATATATTGTGTTTCTGGATGAGCAAATTGTACAAACTGTTATTATGGATATCATCTTGAATCTTGTTCCTTCTGCCTCGGCTGTATTTGACTTAAAAACAAATCCTACTGTATCCTCAACAAACAATATACCAAAGAAGAGCGATATGAGAAGGTGGATGAGATCTTTGCACAGATGGAGAAAGATGGAACGCTCGGTCAGTTCTTTCCAGCGACGATGAATCCGTTCTATTTCAACGACACGGCTGCCTATCTCATTGATCCAAGTTTTACCAAAGAAGAAGTGACTGCGAAGTGATACCTCCGACGTGATGAACCAATCAAAGTCGATATCCCAGCAGGAGTCCAGACGGTGAAGACGAGTGAATTAGATCAGTTTGAAGGACGACGTGCTGAACAACGATACATCGACCCAGAAATCATGAAAAAGGTTATCCTAGATGAACAATGAAATATCTATCGTATCGTAAAGATGGAGTATGACTTCCTCATGAAGTATGGACTACCCTTGCCGAGAAAACATCGATTGGAGAGAATGAAGGAGAATTTTAGGATAGGATAGGATGCGAAACGAAGTGGAGTCCCGAGACTTCGGGAAAAGAAAACTTTAGAATCGGATAGGATGTAAAACCAAATGAGGCCCAAGACTTCAGGAAAAGGAGAATTTGATGATAGGATAGGTCTTATAACTTATTGAAAACATATAACAAGATGTCTTACAACAATATACTTACCAAGATTTATACACTCAAATCTCAGCTTGATTCGCTCAAGCCTTTTGATCAATTCCAACTCAAAAATCTACAACAGTGGTTTCGTATCGCCTATATTCAGAATTCAAATGCGATAGAAGGAAATACCTTATCATTGAGTGAAGTCAAAGTACTACTTGAAGATGGTATTACAGTTGGTGGTAAAACACTTAGAGAAATAAATGAAACTCTCAATCATGCTGAAGTTATGGATAACTTGGATCATTTTTTTATTGTTAATTCGTGAATACAAAAAAAAATACTACTTACACTACATGCTGAACTTATGAAATGATGTTTAGAATGAACACACTGTGGGAAACGAAGGTCAATTCAAGTAGCCATTAGTTGATCTTCTGATATATGTCCACCTCCATCTACTATTCCTCGTCTGATACAGCAGTTTTTGAATGATACTTGTACTCCACCAAAGCAATTAGAAGATATTGCTCGTATACACTATGATTTTGTAAAAATACATCCTTTTGTAGATGGAAATGGAAGAATTGCAAGGTTATTGATGAATGCGTGACTCATATCGTTATGATACTTTCCGATTATACTACCAGTGGTATTAAGGAATGAATATATTTGATCACTCAGAGGAGATTATTTTGATAAACGATATACATTTTTTTTGGAACAAGTATATGAAAATCATAAAGACTATGTCAGATTTTTTAAGAATAAATAAGTTATGGAACCTGGGGAAATAAGTAATACCAATTACGTATCAAAAGAGAATTATTA
>DAOQQF010000054.1:0-4922 GCA_035333525.1 Candidatus Absconditabacterales bacterium
GAACGATCTCATCTCGAGTCACTTCCCAAATGAATGGATTATTCCAATCTTTACGGTGGATGGTGATTTTACCACCAGCAACTTTTCCATCGTCATCTTCGAGGATTTCTGTTTCCCAGCCATCAAGCTTTCAACTCGCTTGTGCCTTTTGAAGATAAACCGTGTAAGCGGTTACTGGTTGCATGTCGTTTTTCCCAAGTTTGCTATTCCAAAATGGGATAGGATAGATTTCCCTTTTGTAAGGGTTGAGGTTGTTTGCTAGGGCAATTCAAACAAACAGAGCTTTCTGTTCATCAGAGATTTCATTTTTGCATTGGCTGAATAAGAAATCTTCTAGTGTGTCCTTGCTGATTGCCATAGTCTTTTGTACTGTTGCCAGTTGTTTTTTGTCGTTCATGATAAGTAGAATTTATGAGGTAAAAGTAGTAAGTTTATTAGTAAAGCGGGTCTTGATCTCTTTCATGCGAGTGATAGTTTCTTGTGAGGGTGGAGATATATTTGATTGAGAGGTATTTGATTGAGATAAAGTTAAATTTGATGTCTCGTTTTTCTCAGGTGGGGAGAGTATCCCACGGATTTTGTTTTTCACACGATCTCTTTCAGAATCGATACACAGCATTGAAAACACATCTTCAAGCTCTCAGTAAAATTTATTGATGTGCTGAAGGAAGAGTCCAAAGTCAAAAAGATCGATTCTAAAGTATAAATATTTTTTGAAGTTACTTGTTTTCAAGAGCTGGATCGCTTTATTAAATGTTTCAACTCTTTCTGTAAATTTTTCAATATCTACAGTCTCAATCATGTTGTACAGCATTTTCTTAATCTTGTCATCCATGAAATCACTCCTTCAAGTTTTTTGATTCCAAATGTTCACAAATTGCTGACCATCTTTTTCAATTTTTTTCATTCTCTCCTGGAAGATTGAAGTTTCCCCCTCCACACCACCCCCTAAACTGTTTAAGTGAGGAAGATTCTCTTTCTCTAGTTCTTTATCTATTTCTATATTCTTATTCTTTATACTGTATCTGTTTGATATCTGTTTCGTATCTGACTCGTATCTGTTTGCTACCTGCTTTGTATCTGTCTGGTATCTGGTGTCAGTATTTTCATGAAAATAGGGAGCGATAACATCATAGTTCTTAAAGCCATAAACATTCATTAATTTATGTCATCACTTCGTATCTGCTTTGTATATGTATCCGTATCTGCATAAGTTCTCTAAGGTTCTCGTTATCTGTCCTTTCTGAGTCTGTGTCAATCAGAAGATTTTGTATTCATTTTGACTACATTTAAATTGTCATTGAATCAATCATTCAGGACTAGGTTGTTTATACTTTCGTACTCTTAATGCACCTGTCATCAAAACTGCCAACCATAAAGGGTGTTCTAATAAGATTATTACTCTATGATCCTGTAGATCAGAAAACATTTTGATAAAACTGTTCATTGATGTTTTTGTTTTTAGTTGATAAAAAAGATGTCTGACCGCAATGGAACAGACATCTTTTTCTGTTGTCCCATGAAAGTCTACCCAGAGATAGTGCCATGCTTGAAGAGGTAGATTTGAGTTTACCCATGACACTACCTCTTCAAGAATAGATGTTCAGGGGATAAAATCATAGGTTAGAAACTTAGATAATAGCGAGCGTTTGTGGAAGGCTTTATATTGATCTAAAAAAATTCTAAACCTAATGATGTGGTTGCAATATATACATAATCCAAACCAATTGCAAGAGATTTTTTTATGTTCGATTTTAGTCCTCTTCACACCCCTTAACAGAACCATCGGCTTAATAAACTTAAAATATAAAGGTAGAAACTAGTCAAAAGCGGTTCGATGTCGCTCTTTTTACCTATTAACTATAAATCTTTCAAAAGCAAGTAAATAGTGCTTAATAATTATGTTTTTATACCTTTTTGGAAATGAAGATGGTGTTTAAATCTTATCAAAAAAAGATCAATAATAGGTTTGGTATAAATATACTTATAGAAAATTGAATATAACAAGAAAATACAATCTAAAAGCTAGATTGTATTTGTTTTAGTTAGAAATATGTATTTGAATTATTGTTTATATTATTTGGTTTGGTAGAAATGTATGAAATGGCGATAATTTGACTAGCAAAAACAAAAAGAAAAAGAAGATCAGAATTAGAGTTTTATGTCTTCGTATTCCGATCTTTTTTTGAAAATTTTACATGGGCATCAAATTCTTGAAAAAAAGTCTTGCAATTAACCAAGCATTTCTCTATAAGATCTATTACATTATTATCAATATTATATGATTGTGTAGTAGAGGTTGGCGGTTCGATGTTAGTTATGTTAACCCACCATTCTTTGATTATATTGTATGAACATACTTTCGATCACAATATATTCTAGTGCATTATGATATTAATTCTCTTTTGAGAATTTTTTTTGTTAGTAGTGAGAAACCTTGGGAAATAAGTACCATAGAAGTGTTGGGATTACGACATGGAAGAGGTACCAACATATCGGTGCACATCCCGAAGTTTCGGGATAGATATTCTCGGTTTGTTTGCCACATGGCAGAGAGTTTATCCTCCAAAGGCGGGGCTATTTTTTTTTTGGAGAAACTTATTGAACGATGATAATACAAGAACAAAGAAGAGCTTGTCCGCTGGAGGCGGGTTATACAAGATAAAAGAATTTGCTATTATATATATTTTTTCATGAATTGAGAGTCTTGCCCCAGCTTCCTACAATAATAGTAAAAAAATATCACGTGAGTGATATTTTTATAACGGAACTGATAGTATTGATCTCTTGGTTCGTATTCCATACTCAAATTAAAGGCACCCACCGGATTCGAACCGGTGAACCAAGGTTTTGCAGACCCGTCTAATGGACCACTCTAGCAGGGTGCCAAAAATGATCTTTTGAGATAATAATTATGTGGTAATCGATATCAAGATAGTTATTACTTTTTGTATGTCTGCTAAAACTCCCAAAAAATCAATAAAACCCCTTTTAGATACGCCATTGATTTCATTTCATGATCATATTGAACTGAGATGAATACAAACCAATAATCTGAAAGATATAGATATTACTTTTCCTAAAAATCAGATTATTACTATTACATGAGTGTCCGGTAGTGGTAAATCAAGTCTTGCTTTTGATACTATTTACAAAGAGGGTCAGTTTCGTTACATCGAGTCACTTTCTTCGTACTTGAGACAATTTTTCAATTTGTGAGAAAAACCTGATATTCAATACTCTTCAGGCCTTAGTCCAGCTATTGCAATAGAACAAAATAAAAGAGTTGCCAATAGTAGGTCTACTGTAGGAACATTGACAGAAATTGACGATTATTTGAGATTATTATTTGCTAAATTAGGTAAAGCTTATTGCTATCAGTGTGGTGATCCGATCAAAGCTCAATCAGTTGATGGTATTATGAGTCAGATTATCGCGCAATTTGCTGAGCGCAAGGTGTATATTATTTCAGAAATAGGTTTGTTTACTGATACAACAACATTTCTCAAATTTGTAAAAAAAAATAGAACCAAAATGGATAAAGGTGATTGATTCACGAGATATCTTGTAGTGTTTGATCATGAAGACGTTTCACATTGTGTAGAGTATTTTTATCTTGAATCGCCAAATATACCTGATCATTTTTTTCCTTTGACTGTATATGGAATTTTTGATAGAATAACCTTGAGTGATGAACATATCGATAGACTGAAAGAAGATATCGTCAAGATGCTTAATGAGCACAATAAGTTTGGTTTATATTATGCTGGTTCTGAGGAAACAATTGATGATCATATGAGTCTCAAAGTTGGTAAAGATGTTCGTGATACTAAACACACTATTACTTGGTTTACTGACAAGGTATTTTGTCCAAAGTGTAATATCACTTATCCTGAATTTACCACTCAACATTTTTCACCCAATAGGGTAGAAGGAGCTTGTGGTACCTGCCATGGATTAGGCGAGATGTTGGATATACAGTTGGATCAGATTATCGATCCATCACAGCCTTACCTCAAATCAATTATTCCTTGGCAAAATAATACTCTTTGACAGCAGATTTTATCAAAATTTGCCCTCAAATATGATATCGATATGAATAAAGTCCGACATACACTTCCTACTTGGTTTCAAGATATTATTGTTCAGTGAGATAAAGAACTAATGAAAGTAGGTGCGATGGGTAAACGGCATAGCTTTTATTATAATGGTATTGTTGATATGCTGACTAACCAATATAATAAATGAGTATTGGGTACTGAATTTCAATCATTGTTTGGCACGAAACCATGTGAAACGTGTCATGGTGATAGACTCAAAATTGAGTCATTAAATGTTAAACTGACTGTTGAATAGATAGTATTTTATTCATGAGTTATTACTTTGTACGAACAGATCAATGATTTTTTGGTGGTATATGGGCATTATTAATTGTATAACCTTTGTAGTACGATGAATAGATAAATATCGTGCTATCAGGTGAATCTTTCGTATTCCTGAAAAAATACTTTTATTATTAGTGATAATCTGAGGTTTGTTTTGATCATACATTGGGATGAAGGTGTGGAGACATAAAACAATCAAATGATCATTTCTCACTTGGTATCGGCTTATTATGGTAGCTTGGGTGGTAGTCATAGTATGAGTAGTGCTTTAGAAAGCTGAGGAAAAACTCTTAATTCATGAAAAACTACCTATCATATCAAATCCTTTTGTCTTGTAAAATCCACATTCGACGAGCTTCCCGAGGGTATTTATCCCGAGACTTCGGGACCTCTTCCATGTCGTAATCATAACACTTCGTTTTATGTTATACCGATTGTATAACAAACGCGAACTACCCATATTCTTGATTCCCAATAGTTCACTAGTTATATCATCGGTATTTACCAAAACAATAGTTCTCTTTTGATACTTAATTG
>DAOQQF010000055.1:0-4781 GCA_035333525.1 Candidatus Absconditabacterales bacterium
GATGACTACAAACTCATGATCTACATGAAATACTTGATGAAATATAAATACAGGAGGCACTATGAATACGGGAAGTACAATAACATCAGGATCAACTTTCATATCAATACCAGTCACGCGTCCACCACAATGAACAGCTTATCAAATAATTCCACTTCCGACACCTCAGCATATCATGTCATGATCATGAACAACGATCAAACGTTATCTCAAAAAAATCCTCAATCAAAGTAAATCAGGAATATTTGAAACCATTGTTCAAACTATCATACCTCAAGCCTTACCTGAAACATGAGCAAGCATAAAAAGAATGATCAAAAAACTACATTATTATAACACTACTACTCTAAGCAGCTTGTGATACCGCGTAGTCAAATAACTTCACTGATTGGTCTTTGAGATATAACTGTATATCTTTCTGATTTCGTTCAAATCAAGGCATATAGTCTACTTCTTCTGAATAATCAATATCATCAAAATAACATAACTGACTACAAAATAATCTAATATTATACTCTGATCAAAATATCTTTTTGGTATAATCTGATATACTCTGTATTCCATATTGGCGTATTAAGAAAGCAATATCAACATAATCTTTTCGCTTATGTCTTTGCGCAATAGCATGAATTTTCATAGCAGCCAAAAAATAACAATTTGGCATAGGTATTACTCGATCTGATAGTAATACCTTTTGGGGTATATCGTACATGTAAGCAAAAAAAGTTACTTTGACATCATGAATAGCGTAATGTTGTTGAAAAGAATTTTCATACAAAAGATATGGTTGATACCTTAATTGTTTCCAATTTTTTTGCATATATCTTACAGGTAAATATTCATTTGATGGATAAAAAAGATCAAAATCAATCGATCTACGATGACCTAATTGTAAAGCAATAGCAGTTCATCATACTAAAACAAACTTATCAGTGTATAGGCCTATGAAAGAAAGTAGATCTTTTTGTTTTTGAATCAATATCTCCTCATGTATCATCGATACCAAAATAATGAAAATAAAAGGGTAAGTAGGCTGGAGGGAAATCAGATCTTTTGGACGATAATAATTGTATAAGAGATGACTTTATAGTCTCTTTATCAATTATTATAAACAACTGGGAAAAACTATCAACATCTCACCATCTCAATGTTCTATCTATAATTACTTCTTGAGATGGTATCGTTTTTTTGGGTATATCCCAAAAAAGGTGAGGAAATTGTTCTTTATATTTTAGAAACAACATAGAGTTTGTATGAGAAGGATTGATCATAATCTATTATACTAAAAAATGATAGAGTTTCAATAAAATGTGGATCATCAAACATAGGGAACCTCTGAAATAAGTAACATAAAACTTCGTTTTATGTTTACGACATGGAAGAGGTCCCGAAGTCTCGGGATAAATATCCTCAGGAAGCTCGTCGTATGCGGATAATACAAGATCAAACGGTTTAATATGATAGGTAGTTTTTCATGAATTGAGAGTTTTTCCCCAGCTTCCATAGATCATTTTCTCTCCTATATCAATGGTTCTACAAACTCTTCGATAGTCGTCAAAACATCTTTTTGTTCCTCTTGGACAATTGTCTTTGCTTCTTCCAGTGATCTACAATACAGTTCATGGTTTTGGCGATAGAGATCAGCAATGAAATCTTTGTCGATCTTGGGATCAGGGAAGTACGATGATTTAAGAGAAAAGGGGTCTTTTGTTTGACCTTTTACTTGTGTTTTACAATACATCTCTCTTTGGTTAAGATTTTCAAGATCATAGGTCTCCAAAAAAGGAGCAAAGTGTGATTTGATAAATCCTGCATCATCAGCAGATATTCTAAATGATACCAATGTTCATACATTACCAAATAATGCATCAGAGATATCCTTGGGTATTTGTTTAACAAATTGATGAGCAACAGTCATTCCTAGTCCATACTTACGAGCCTCCGATAAAATCTCTGAAAACGTTTCAGTAGCAAAATTTTGGAACTCATCCACATAAAGGAAAAAATTAGTTCTCTGTTCCTTATCAGTTCAAGCTCTACCCATCGCCGTTTGATAAATCTTGGTGATAAACATAGCCCCCAAAAATCACATAATTTCTTCTTGTAGTTTACCTTTACTTAACTTAATAAACACCAGTTTACTACTGTCCATTGCTTCACGAAAATCGAGCTTATTTTGTTTGCTTGCAAAAATGTTTTTCAGCATATCAATACTCAGTAATTGTCATATCTTATTCAAAATAGGCATAATAGCCTGAGTATTAAACTGTTGAGACCATCAAGCAAACTCATTGGTCCAGAAATTACGTACCACATCATCATTTATTTGTTCTATCATCTCATAACGGAAATCTTTATCAGTGAGAGCACGAATAATATCAAACAAGGTAGAACCAGGCTTATCCAACAATGCCAAGAATATCATCCTCAATACATGTTCCAACATACTATTCCAGTTTGCTCAAAAAAATTTCTTGAATATGTCGATAAATCATTTTGCTAAAATTTGTTTAGATTCAGTTGATTTGATATCAAGAGGGTTAAAACAAAAGGGATACTCAGTATCAGCAGGATCAAAAATAATCACATCCTTTTTACGATGATCAGGGATAAACTGAAGTGCATCATCAATCAGCTCTCAGTGAGGATCCACTACAGCAACTCACTTACCATTCAGGATATCATTGACAATTAGTCACACAATAAATTTACTCTTTCATGTTCCTGTTTTACCAATGACATAGGTATGCTTGAGTCTATCCTCATCATAGATTCCTACAGGAACAGTGATGGATCTAAAATCAGAGACTCATACTACATTCAATGCATGATCCACTTTGGTTGGGAGTACTTCTCCATTGGGAAGTTTTTTACTAGGAAGAGTAGGAATACCAATTGGCAAAGAGAGTTTTTTTGATGTAACCTTGAGAAGAGATGTTTCATTTTTGGGATTTTGGGGGAACTGAAACAGTTGAGCTATCTCTTCTGGTGTAAACAATAAATGATGATCTCCTATCAATACATCTGGTCACACTCATGTATGATAATCAGTTTCATAACCTGATCATCAACCCTTACTATGTTCTACTCAGGCAATTTTATTTGCAAGTCGTTGTACTATTTTCAGTATATCATTTATTCACAACAATCATAGTAATCATCATGAAGCACTATTGCTGAGTGACACTTTTTTGAGCTTAAAATCATTGAGTGGATAGTTTTTGAATACCTCAAAGTTATTAGCAATAGATTTGAGTTTACCTCGAGCTAACTGTTTGGAATCAGCCTGACATATCATAAAAAGTCTAACCTTTGAAAGTCTTTTTTGGAGTTTTTCATGATGATAATGAAATCATTCTTTTTTTCGATTTTTTTGTGTTTTGACACTAAACATATGTTTGTAAGAGCCGAACCAAAGTCACACTTTAAATCGTAAATTATGTCGTCGATTGGAGATAAAAAACATAAGCCCATTGGTGTTTTGTGGCTCTACTACTATATAGTATCAAAACTTATCATGAACAATATCTAAATTTTCAAAACTTCTCAATAAATTAAACATCAAACCGGTATCATCATCAAGATCAAACTTGAAAGGAAAATGATCACCGTGGGTAAGTTCCAGCTCAGCAATAATAGTTTTGGACATATCATAACTCCAAATATGTTTGGAATCACCAATAATCTGGAAATTATCAAAACTTGTATAAAACTGAGATTCTAAAATCGGATAGGTATCGTCTTCACAATCAAGACTATAAAAAAATTCTCCCTTGTGGTAGTTAAGACCTAGGATAAAAGGATGAAATTCCAATACTTTACTCACATCAGTGATAAACTCTTGAATTTTCTTTTTTCCGGCTGTATAGCCATGATAGATTTTGATTAAATACGACTTCATAATCTGATTATAGTAATATTTATAAAAAATGCAAAAAAATACAATAAAAATACACTATAATCAGAAAAGACAAGATGGACACTAGATAAGAAAGAATTGCAATAAAGAGAAAAAACAATATACTAAGTCATGACACTTATTATTTCTCTTACTTAACCATTAGATCATACACTACTTCCAAACTACACATTGGATTGGGGTAATTTAGTCAAAGCTGTGGTTGATATTGATAAAAAAATCATGCTCATAGGATGTGAACTTCATGTAGATGGGTAACAAAAGCTACTAACTCTATGATCAAAACAATCTCATCTACGATAAATAAACCTTCACCATGAATTACGAGGTAAGACATGATTTATAGAATATGATAGTGTCATAAACCTGAGACCTAGAGACAATAATAAGACAAGATGAGTTGATAATCCTTCTATACGTAAAACCATCAAAACAATAGTAACACATTCATTCACATAGTCCATTATTCATATCAAAACTTTTTTTATGACCTTCGAAGAAAAACGACACACCTATCCCTTATCGTTTCAACTGGCCAACATTGGTTCAGAGGTGAGCCGCACACTTCGTGCAAAACGTTCTCACCAGCAATCTATCATGTTAGATGCCTATCAGAGAATGTTGGATCTTTATTCTTATACCCTGTCAGATCCTAAGTTAGCTCCACATAGAGTCAAAGAAATAACTCGTTCCAAAGAAATTGCTATGGACTATCTGATATGAGATAATCTGTATCATTCTACCGCCAAAAAACTAATGAGTTGGTATGATTTTTTTGTGCAGAAATAATAACTAAGGAACCTTGGGAAATAATACCAATTACGTATCAAAAGAGAACTATTGTTTTGGTAAATACCGATGA
>DAOQQF010000056.1:0-2023 GCA_035333525.1 Candidatus Absconditabacterales bacterium
CCTAGTGCTGCTTTGATATCCCATTGGGTATCTTTAGGGTTATTTGGATCATTCGGATCTTGCTGGTTATCTGTATTGGTATTCTTGGCTAGTTTAGTACTTCTTGGTCACACATCTTGTATCGCATTACCAAGACAGAAACTACTCACTCATGCTTGCAGGGTATTGGCTGGGATATCCACAAGAAAATTTTCAATAAACAGCTCTTCTGCCCCAAACACAGCTCCTTGAGAGGCAAACTGTTTCCATCATGCTCCTACAAACTTACCTGCCCATTTATCTAATCAAATCTTGTTTCCTAGTCCAAATGTCGCTACCGATGATAAGTAGTCAGTACCGAGAGAGATTCCCATCCTTCCTGTTCCATGCAACAAAGATGCCTGCGTCACACTACCTTTTTCATCTTTAAAATAATTTACAAATGTGCCGTTTTGATCTCTCTCACCAACTCATAGTCAGATCAGTCATGCATTACCTATTTCTGACCAAGACTTCCCTTCAAAGCCTGCTCATATCATCCCTCATAGTGATCATCATGCTCTAGATCCTACAGTAAACGCAGCTCATGCAGCCCATATTCCAGATCATCATGTTAAGATAGTCGTAGCTCCTGCAGCGACTGTACCTCATACCAATGATCCTATAGATCTTCCTACTTCTTCTCGTCTTCCTTCTTTCCATGCTTTTTTAAAATCATCGATACCATCTCCAAACTTTTCAAAAAAACTATCTCTGACAATACTGTCGACATTCCCCTTAGCAAAATTTAGTCTCATACCTGGCATAAACGGATTGTCTATATATTTTTTTTCTTTCAATAATTTCTTACCCTCTGGTGTTTGTAAAAGTAAAGTAACATAATCCTTTGTCAGAGTTAGTACAGAATCATAAATGTATTTATCTACAGATCATTTTTTAATATATGGCATTGAATCTCTCGTGGACTGTGAATGTCTCATCACACTCTCATGGTTAAATCTGTCTTCTTCATCTTGTATTTTCTTAAGATATTCTGGTTTTATACGAGCTTGATGATTATTTCGTTTACGTTGAAAAGTAGCAATCTGATCTGCTGTTGCTCATGTCAGATGAAATTTTGCTAGATTCTGTTGTTGTTCTCTATAGTTTTTATATGCACTTGCAGTCTCTCCAAGATATTTCTTTCAAAATGTCGTACCTATAACATAATTTTTTAATTCAGGATTTTCTGTATCAATCGCTGCTGATACATATTCTACTGGTCCTTCTTTACGTATATATGGTTGTAATCTAATACCCACATACTGTTGCAATATCGGTCAGTACAACACATCATTTTGATTTTTTTGCAAAAACTGTGCAAAAGCACTTTCAGTATCGAGTTTTGCAAGTTCTGTAGGGAAAGTAGAAAGCTTAGTGATAGTCCATAGTTTCAATACATCTTTTGAAAGCTTTCATGGATCTATCTGCTTGAGTGAGGTGGATTTGATAGCTTCGTATTCTTTTCTTATTTGCGCTTCTTTTTTGATACGATCTGACAATTGTTGGAGAGTCTTAATCTTAAGTACAGAAGCATCTAATCAGTTTTTCTTACTATTCCATGTCATATCAAGTAATGACTTCTTATCAGGACAGAGTTGGTTGAATAGTTTAATTTGTTCTTGCAAAATCTTTACGAGCATATCATAATGTTCTGGTAAGATGTTTGCTATATTGATATATTTTGATAGCGTGGTTATTGTTACATCTTCTGACTTTTTAGGTAACGAAATGAGAGACAATCATCCAATCTGTTTCTCATCAAGTGCAAGATTATCCATATACTGTTCCTGTGACCATACTTGGAGACGTTGCATCAGTTCAGGATACTGTTGTAGTTTATCATACAGTGGTTGGGTATATGCCACTTTCAACAACGACTGTACACACGAACGTTCAAGCTCATTATCGATATGATCTAACTCTTGGATCATAGTAGTAATATTTTCTTGTGCATCAAAAAATCATGACTCCAGTGCTTTTGTAATCTCTTTCACTGAAATAG
>DAOQQF010000056.1:2123-4631 GCA_035333525.1 Candidatus Absconditabacterales bacterium
GAGTAAATCTTTCTTCGTCATGATCTCATAATCATATAAACTTCTTTAACTATAAAGAAATTATATAATTATCAAAAGAATATCCTAAATTTATTATATTATACAATAATTTGAAATTGACATTTATTATGTATAATGTAGAGACTGTATTTACTATGGGAGAATGTGAGTACATCATCATATAATTCACTATGTTCGAAAAAATCATTTCCTACTTTTACCACTTCGAACATAAAAACACAGATAAAACACAATATACAAAATCATAAATCCCTTTATATAAGCCATTCTCTAATTTTTCTTACAACAAAAAAAGCACCACCCGTGAGAGCGATGCTATTTTAGCGGATAGCCGGGAGCATTTCGAACATATATCTAATATCTTAATAAAAACAGATAGGAGATCAATACTTAAGGTTGTATCCTTCTATTCGCTCTATATGGATCCAGAGACAAAACTGTTTGAAAATCTCACTCCAAAACAAAGAGTTTATTATGGTATCAAGTAGTTTTTGAGGAAATTAGACAATAGGATAACAGGTATCGAACATTATATATTATATATGTATAAATATATAGTAAAACACTATAAAAATTACTATAATAAGTTTATTATTCATAATTCTGACTATATTTTTGATAATTTTAGCACATAATCTTATCAACAATGGTATCAGAAAAAAAGATGAACGCCAACAAAACAAATTCTCTCAAAGGATGAGTAAAGACTGATGAAGGCAAGATCATATCATCGCAAAACTCATATAAACACTGACTAACAACAAAACAATTTGCATCCATAGATGAAAGAGAATTGTATAAGAAAGTATTTCAGAATATAGTGACACAATACCAACCTTTTGATATTATTGAATGAATGCTTTGTGAAAGAATTGCATTACAATATACCAAGCTCCTTAGGGTTGTAAATATCGAGACAGCAGAAACAGAAAAGTATACTCTCAATGCAGAATTGAAGTATCTGAAAAGCATTAAACCAAAAACAGTTGCTGAAAAAGAATTTGTTATTACACCAACACAGGCAGAAAGACAGTATTCTACCACAAGCGACAAGGAAAAGGCAAATGAAATTTCGAGAGATCAAAGTAAGATTGCCACAAAGTTACACTCTATAGAGAGATCGTCTTTAGGTTTGGAATTGTTAGAAAAATTAGAGAAAATCCAAGGATATGAAACTATTATTGAAAATAGAATGTATAAAGCTATTAAAGAACTGCTCCATATTCAAAGTATAAGAAAAGCTATGATGGAGAAATAATTTGGGTTCGTTTTCTTAAAAATTAGTCATTAGACAAAAACAAAAAAACTTGAGAAAACACAAGTTAAATTTTGCTTTGATGTTGAATATAGCACCTAAAATATGTATATATTCAATAGTTTTTTGATTTATTCAATCATATTGCTATGTCTTGAAAATTTATCACCAATATTAATACCCATCTATCCGAATATATAAGCAATACCTTGCCCGATACAGAGAAGTTTCAAGCTTTGGTTGGGTATTTTTATTTTAGCGGGTTTGCGGAACTCTATCAGTGACTTCAAGATAAAAAAGTAGAGATCCTTGTCGGTATGAATACCGATATGATTACTTATGAAGTGGTAGAACTCCAAAGAGATTTTGAATGAAAAGGAGTTGCAAATATTAGATCAAATTTCATCGAAAAGCTCACTGATCAAATCAATTTGTCAGATTATTTTGATACGAAAGAAGTCAAAGAGTGATTTGATGTATTTTTGAGAAAAATAGAAGACAAAACCCTTGAATTAAGACAATGTAAGGATCCCAATCACTCAAAGCTTTACCTTTTTCATTACTACCCTGAGAGATCACAAAACGGGCAACAACCGGGTATGTTGATCACTGGATCGAGTAATCTCACCAAGCCTGGATTGGTAGGAAGGTATGAACTCAATGCAGAGTTTAGAGATAAACAAACTTTCGAAGAGTGAAAGGCAATTTTTGAAGAATTACGAGAAGAAGCGACGCCAATCACCAAAGGATGAGAAGATGATCCATTGCTCGTTGCCCTCAAACAAAAGACACGATTGCAACTTCCTACGCCGTATGAGTGTTATATCAAGATGCTCCACGAGTATTTTGAAGTAAACGAAGAGATCGAAACCCCTCACAAGATCAATAAAGATTTCAAAGATGTAAAATATCAGGTCGATGCTATCAAGAAAGGGATCCAAATCATCAAGCAACACAATGGAGTAATTATTGCGGATGTGGTAGGACTTGGAAAAAGTATCATTTGATCGATGATTATTCACAATCTCCAAAAGAAAGAGAACGGGACAGCGGTGATTATTGCCAAGCCTCACTTGGTCCAACAATGGAAAGACTATGCAGATTATTTTGATCTCAAAGCAAAAGTATATAGTTCTGGTGATCTTGAAAAACCACTTGATGATATTGAAAATAAATTAAGAAATGCCCCAATTGTCCTCGTCGATGAAGCTCACAAATATAGAAATGATGAC
>DAOQQF010000057.1:0-4277 GCA_035333525.1 Candidatus Absconditabacterales bacterium
GTCCAAGCAGAAATACAGACGTTGTTGATGTGGGAATCATAAAAATCCACGAGATTTTGTTTTTTTCAACCGTATCAAATCGTAAATAGAGTCTTATGATTCTGGAACTCTATACACTTTATCTCCTATCTTCTGTATTGTACGATGGAGATCATATGACAGCCACAATAGCTAAATACTATAGGTTGTCTCTATTTTTAAATAATAAATATGCAAAGACCACAAAAATTCATAGATGCACTTCAAGAAGATTCAGAATGAATGTACGAAGATCTTAAAAATCTCTGAGTAAAAAAATTCTCACAAAAATGGGGAATATCTGATGTCACTATGAGAAAATATATGCCGAAAAAAGATTTTATTTCACCAGAAGAAATGGAAGAACTCAGAAACAAAATCCAGACACTAAAAAATGAGTGAAAATCAAATATTGAAATAAAAGAAATTCTTAATATTTCTATGTATCGTGTCGTTGCATTTTCTCGTAAAGATCCTCGTCATCAATTAACAGATGAACAGAAGAGAGAAATACGAGAATCGAAAGAAACTACTGATTATTTAGCAAAAAAATATAATACAATGAAGTCTATTATAGATGAACTTCGTAGGTTTAAGAAAATAGGTATAGAGGAAAGAGTTTTGAATACTGGAAAATGGGATAGATCAGAACCAAAACAATATTGGAAAAACTTTTGAGAAATACACGAAAAAATGTGACCAGCTAAATTTATAAAATTTAATACTCCATTATGACTACCTGAAGAAAAATGACTGTAAAAATAAACGATAATGGAAAAGGTTGTACAAAATGCAAGAAGTTTCTTCCTTTAGAAATGTTTTATAAATCTCGATCAAAAACTCCATATTCTAGTCGATGCAAAGAATGTTTTAAAAAATGTGCTATTCAGAGAAATATTGAAGTATTTGGTACAAAAAAAGCACCAAAGAAAGTAAAATTATGATAGAACATACGCTATATATCAAAAACCCTCCTATCACAAAGAAAAGAGGGTTTTTATTGATATTGCAAAAATCAGTACAAAAATGATGATAAAAGTGATTAAAAATCGCATATATCTATATTTTATGGTACCAACCGACCACATTTTTGTATGTTCATAATCGATTGGTTATTTTATCTCCGTGACCAGTTCCATTTCCATCAACATATCTAAGTATCATAGGATTTGAAAGTTTATTTCAAATTGCCACGTGACCATACTTGCAACGATTTTCTGACCAGAATATAATATCTCACTCTTTTGGATAATTGAAAGGAGTTTTTATAATTCTTTCCCAAGTATTATCAAAAGGACATCCAGTCTTCCACCCATTCCAAGCTGACCCTCAAAATGCTTTAATAGGATGACCAGTTTCTTTACAATATAATTTCGCTGTTCAAACACACTCAGCTGTTCATATACCAGGCTCGATATATGTTTTACCTACCCACTTATTTAAGAATTCTGTATGGTTCATATAATATCCTTTATATAATAAATCAATCCATTCGCTTCTGATTCTATTTCATCGAGGAAATCAGGATCTTCGAGATCAAATTCTAATTGTTCCATAAGTCTATAAGAATAGTATTTACTTTATCCATTGTTCATTTTACAATCTCATTGTATTGGAGATCGGATATTTGGATATGTTTGTAATTAGGAGAATCTGGAACAATAACCTTGTAATTTATTTCCATTTTCCCTTCTCAATGGTTTATAAGAGTTACATTCATTATACATATTTTTATAAAAAAACAATCCCAAAATGGGATTAGCAAGAACGAGGTTTATCTCCTGGCATAATTTTCTTTGCAGGAGGTTTTGGAGTTATTACAATCGTTCCTTTTTTCTTTGGAGCTGGTTTCATTGCTGGCATATACTAATTGTTATGGATATATTGAATATTGTTTTGTTCGAGCATTGCGTGTATACGATCTATTTTATGCATTGTACCCCATAAAAATAAAAAAGCAATAACAGTTATAAATCATAGGATAATTCCAAGGATAATGTATGTGACTATTAGTCTTATATGATTCATATTTTTTTTAAGATTAGTCATATTGCTGCAAGAAAGAGTGTTCAAAATGTTCATAAAAGAGCCATTTGCACTTTTGATTGTGTACCCTTTATAGCCTCTATTTCTTCCTTATTCTGTCGATGTTCTTCTTTTGTAGCAAATTTCTTATCAGCAGAATCGATAAAATCAAGAAGTATTTTTTTTATCTCGATGATCTCTTTGTTTTGAAATTCCATTGCTTGTTTAAGAAGTGCTATTTGTGTGTCATTATTTTCCATCAGTATTCATATGGTTATATGCGTTTACTGATCAGAATATGAGGAGACACAATTCAGAAACAAATTTTGCAGTATCCATTTCGATCCATCATCTTCCAGATCAATAGACAAGGAAAAGTCATACTATCGAAGCTATAGAGCCTTTATAATGTTTATAAATAGTTTTGATCATAATTTGATTATATAAATATTTACATAAAAGCGAGGAAATTGGAATTGGTTGTAGATGTTACAGATGGTTTTAATTCAAACATATTTCCATTAAATTCTTGTGAAGCAGATGTTACATTGAGTGATTTACTTCCAGTTGGAGTTTGTGCAGAATTACTATCTGCTATAAATAATCAAGTAAATAATAGTTCTACATTAATTCTAATAAATGTATTTGATCAGGCTGTGAGTGTATTACCACTTCTTCATTTTCAACACATTACAAGCCAAGAATTATTTACAGTAGTTGTAACTGTTTGAGTAAAACTTGTTGTAGTTGTCGGTCAGTTTGTTACACTTGATCATACTGGTGATCACTGATCAACTCAAGTATAAGAAGCAATTTGACACATTATCGTTGCAGATGAACTTGTTGTAATAACAACATTATTTGCTCAACTTGCTGGATTAGCAAGTACCCAACAAGTTGTTCAGTTACCTGCACCATCAGCAGTATAACTTCATACTAAAGTCAATGAAACTCAAGCATATGTTACTCAACTAACCTTATTTCAATCTGTACCAACATTTACAACTATTGCTCTATCCGTTCAAGTACAAGTATGTGAAACAGTCATTGTTGTTCAAGCATTTACTCTAGATCAAGGAGTTGTTGTTGTATCTATAGCAATAGCCATACTATTTTTGGTTAATATCTATTTCCTCCATCGTGTCATTGATTCCTGGAATATCGTATTTCATATATATTTTAGGCATTAGCAATACATCGCCATTTTGAAGTAGATCAATTGTATTGAAATCCTACAGTTCTTGGAAGTGTTGTTGATCCATTAGATAGTACAGGAGCAGTTACATCACTATTTTCAGTATTTACCCAAGTTATTGTTTGAGCGACTGCTGAGAAGTCTAATATACGAATCATATGAAGCTGTCAATCTGTAGCACCTGCGGTGGTAATGGTAATTGTAAGAGTTGCAGCTGAATTATTTGTAACTGTATGCAACCTATGAGTAACTGGAATAGTAGCAGCATTACCAGATGCAGTAATAGCATCATTTGTAAATATAACAGATGTACCTGTAGCAACACCAATATTAGGAGTTACAAGAGTTGGTGTATTAGCAAATACAAGTGATCCAGAACCAGTTTCATCTGATATAACTCAAGCAAGTTGTGCAGAAGTTGTAGAAGCAAACTGGGAAAGATTTCCAGATTTATCTCATTTTAATGCAAGATCAGTATTATCAGCGATCGTCCCATCTCTATCCTGAAAAGTATACGTTCTTGAAGATGTGTTTGTATTCGTGAAAAAACTTGTGAAAGTATTGGCAACGTTCTTAAAATTTATCTTAAAAAGAGTTAATCACGCATAACCTCCCGATGCGTCTTTTCAGGAGGTTTCTTGTTTATCTGTGTTGAGATTCGAGAAGTTTGTGTTGGTTTGTGTACGAAATGAATTTGCTGTGATTCAGTCGTTTAACGTGGTGATAGTACTCATATATTTAAGGGATTATTCTTCACGACCAGTTAGGGGAAGTAAGTCAGGTAACGTCTCAAGAATCATTCCAGAACTTACCAGATTCTGACCAAGTATTCAAATCGTTCCATATACCTGTTATAATAGGGGATACAGTATTTGTAACACCTGGAGTAGTAGTTCTTCAAGTCCAAGAAGTAGTTGGTACAGATGTTCTGGGAGTCCAGCTAGTTGGTGGCATATATTAAAAGTATATGAGAATCGTTCTCATTATCAAGTTTTTTATGGTCGTCAATTTGACGATAAAAACCCTTGTGAGAGGGTTA
>DAOQQF010000058.1:0-4204 GCA_035333525.1 Candidatus Absconditabacterales bacterium
TTACAAACAATTAAGAAAATTAGTGAAGAAATTTAATTTGCTTGGGTAGACCCTTATTCAATTATATCTTTGAAAATAGTACTAAGTTTGAAGATGGAAGAGTTAATTATCGTAGTTCCAGAATTAATCTAGTACTCGCTGGAGTGATAGTGCAAGATGAAAAGATCTTACTATTAAAAAGATCTCATAAAGTACTAACGTATTGAGGTTTGTGGGATTTTATCGGTGGATATTTGGACGACTGAAAACTACCAGAAGAGAAGATAATGGAGGAAATGGAGGAAGAGTTGGCAATACTGCCTTGAGATGTACTTAGTATTAGACGCTTCAGGAGAGTCATTCAGTATGATGATATTATAAATAAAGTTCGAGTAAATTTTCCGATGATGGTTATTGTTAAGAGTTGAGTTGTTATAAAGTTAGATGAAGAGCATACTGATTATAAACGAATTACTCATGAGGATTTGGCAAATTATGACCTCGTTCCCTGAACTAAAGATCTTTTTGATTATATTCTGACTTTTACAAGTTTTTATTAAAATCACATGAAAAGTGTGTTTATCTCACATAAATTCACAGGACTCAGTTTTGAAGAAATGGACACATTTCTCAGTCCTGTGGTAAGGCATTATGAGGATGCTTGAGTGCCTGTATTTTGTTCTTTATATCTTGAAGACTGGTTTAAGCAACAACAATGGGATGTAGATATGATTTATGAACGATGTTGTAAGCAGCAAGAATTGTATGAAATAACAATATGAATAATTTGGTCTGATTCTGATAGCTACTGAATGAGTATCGAGTTACATCGCGCAATATCACTGGCTAAGCCTTATATTTTATTATATAAGGCAGGGCTTGAAAATATGGAACGATTGGATAAATATATATCATCTTCTGTGATGATTAGATCTTTTGCAAATATGGAAGAATATAAAATATGTATATCTAATATTTCAGATTATTATTAATTTTTTAACTATTTTTTGATTTACGAATGTCATTATATCTTAAATATCGCTCAGCAACATTTGACGACATAGTTGAGCAGAATTACACAAAAGCAATTTTAAAACAACAGGTTCTAAAGTCCTTTGAGTGAGAACAACTTTCTAATTACTTATTTTATTGATCAAGAGGTATTGGTAAAACAAGTATTGCTAGAATTATGGCAAAGGCCCTTAACTGTCTTAACAATAAAGACTGAAATCCATGTAATAACTGTGAAGCGTGCAAGCTTATTGCTGAGAATAAAGCTATGGACATTGTGGAAATAGATGCGGCTAGTCATACAGGTGTGGATAATATTAGAGAAGAAATAATCTGAAAGTCTATTTACCCGCCCGTACAATTGAGAAAAAAGGTAACCATCATTGATGAAGTTCATATGCTTTCTACTGGAGCATTTAATGCTTTATTAAAAATTATGGAAGAGCCGCCTTCTTATTCTGTATTTATTTTGGCAACAACAGAGCTACATAAAGTTCCTGAAACAGTTATTTCTCGCTGCCAAGTTTTCAATTTCAAACGCATTAGCTTGGGGTGAATTGTGTCTTGGTTAGAACATATCTGCAAAAAGGAAGGTTTTTCTTACGACATTGGAGGGTTAGAAATGATTGCGAGGATAGCTGATGGTGGTATGAGAGATGCGGTAAAGTATCTTGATCAGGTGAGTATTTTGGGTATCATTGATGAGAAAACGGTAGGACAATGTCTGGGCGTTACAAGTGAATCAGTTATTCAGGAGTTTGTTATTGCATATGGGGTTAGGGATACTAAAAAGCTTATTGAAATTGTAAACCGCTTACAAGAAGATGGTGTCGATATATTTGTTTTTCTTAAAGAACTTCTGTCATATGTCGATAGAAAAGTAAATACTGAAAATGTACTAGCTTTGTTGTCTATGGCGTGATTTGTTAAGGATTGCTATGAAAAATTAAAGTATTTTCCTCATCCATATGTACTTATGAAGTCAGAATGTTATGCATTGTGAGGTCAATGACCAGCACATACTGTAGATTCAATTGAAATTGTTCAATGAAGTAAACAATGAGGGGGTGTGGCACAGCAGGGACATGTTGAGAAAACTCAGGGACACGAGAGTTCTCTTGCTACAAAAATAGAAATAAGTTGAGTAAGTAATCCTTCCCAAGTTGTTGATATAACATGAAGTGATTGATGAGATTATGAGGAACTTAAGAGCCGCATTATTCGTAATATTTGAAGCGCAAGTATTAAGTGAATATGGGAAAGCGCATGTCAGATTGAGAGTATTAAAGAAAACGTGCTTACCGTGCAGGTTATAGAAAAAGGTAAGATGATATTGCTTACTATGACAAAAAATAAACAAGATATGGAAAAGTTGTGTTCAGAGGTTTTGTGAAAGGAAATAATGCTGGATTACCAATATGTAGATAAGGAGGAGTTTCTTAGAAAAGGTCTATGATGATTATTAGCATAAATATCTGTGATGATTATACGTGTGCAGGTGAAGCTCAGATCAAAACATCCAAGGATAGAGCGTATCCAGGATTTGGATTGAAACGATATCTACTTTGCATATATTCAATCCATGCCCATTCAGGGTAAGGCCAATGAGGAACTTATATCCATGTGTTCAGATTATTTTCACTGTTTAAAAAAGAATGTGAAAATAGTAGCTTGATTTACGTCGACATCTAAAACTCTTAACATAGAACATTAGAAGTATTTATTTGCTTTTTTTACAAAAAATGTCTAGAATACAAAGGTATCTTATAGTACTACTATTCTGTTGTATAACTATGGGATTATTTATTTATGCTAGGATTATTAAATTACCGATGAACGATACGAGTTACACATTGCCTTCCATGAAGGAAAAAGCTGATTGGATCATGTCGGTTGCAACTGGTTGAGGCACTCCCCAAACAGGTTTGGAAATGAAAGAGTTAATAATCTGAAAAACAAAAGTAGTTGCAGAGGTTGCTGATACTGAGAATAAAAGAATGATAGGAGAGATGTATAGGTGAGATATGAAAAAAAACGACGCCATGATATTCATATTTGATCAAGAGCAGGAATTATGATTTTGGATGCAAAATACCTTTATAGGTTTAGATTTGCTCTATGTAGGTTCAGATGGAGAGATAAAACATATTCACAATAATGCAAAACCATTAGACACTACTTCATTGCCAAGTACCACGCCTGTTAAGTATGTTATTGAGGTGCGCGATGACTTTATAGAAAACTTTGGTATAAAAGTGTGAGATAAAGTAGAAGGTATTTAGATTTTTATGTTTTCTTTTATGGAGTTATTAGAGCAAGAGTGATGATGAGAGGTCATCAATAGCGAAGAAAAATTTACTGATGCATATGTTAAAGAAATTTTTGAATGAGAAAAAAATAGACTAATTCAGTATTTTAATTCTCCATTAGCAAAAAGTAGATTTTTGAAGACAAATAATGATTTATCTATTCGAGAACAGAAAAAAAATAGAAAGATTGAAAAGCTGCAATCAGTTGCATTGATATGATGTGAGAAAGCTGATGAAGTTGGTGTTTATTGAATATATATCAATGAAATAAATAGTATTTCATTATGAACTCAGCTTTTGGGCCGTTGAAATAAAATAGAACTAAAAAATACTATTTATCATGAGCTATTGCATTGTTCACATGTTTGAGAAAATGAAGAAGACTTTGATAATCTAAACTTATTGGAGCTAGAAAGAGATATTTTTAATTATAGATATAATACGAGAATTAAAAATGGCTTTTTTTGAATTAAAGAACAGCGAGAGATTGATGATTGCTTACAAAAAATTGAAAAATATTCTAAACAATATGAAGAACATAAGGGTAGACTGGGTAAAATGAAACCAAATGATGATTGATATCAAGAAGAACTTGAGCGTTGATATATTCTTCTTGATTTGATCTATATTATAAATGATAGTTTGGAGAAAAATCAAGAAACAATAAAATCAAAAAAGGTTTTTGAGGCAAATATTAAAGAAGAGGCAGATCGGCAATCTAAATATCTTTCCAATAAAGAAGAACTATACCCTAGACTTAAGCTTATTCAAAACTTTATATTTGAAAAATGCAATGGTGATTTTAGTGAAGAAAATTTGAAATACTTTTTTCAACAAGTCGATAATTATCAAAGGGTCTACCCAAGCAAATTAAATTTCTTCACTAATTTTCTTAATTGTTTGTA
>DAOQQF010000059.1:0-4181 GCA_035333525.1 Candidatus Absconditabacterales bacterium
TACCCATATTCTTGATTCCCAATAGTTCGCTAGTTATATCATCGGTATTTACCAACATAAGAGTTCTCTTTTGATACGTAATTGGTATTACTTATTTCCCAAGATTCCTTATATACCACCTCTTGCATTCATGAGCAAAAAAATAATTATTCAGAGTATCTTTTATATATACAAGCACTATTTATCTTTTTTTTGGATACCAACTATGTTTATTCCTACTATTATTGAAAAGACTCCTAATGGAGAGAGAGCTCGAGATATTTTTTCAAGACTTGTGGAAGATAGAATTATCTATTTTGGAAGTCAGGTAACTGCCGAAACTGCTAGTCTGATTATCGCACAATTACTGTTCCTCAACAAAAAAGATCCCAAAAAGGATATTATTATGTATATCAATAGCCCTTGAGGAAGTATTGCAAGTGGTATGGCTATTTATGATACGATGCAAATGATTGGTAATGATGTAGTTACCGTTTGTGTTGGTATGGCTGCTAGTATGGGTTCTATGCTCTTGGCTGCAGGTACCAAAGGAAAAAGATTTGCATTACCTCATAGTGAAATCATGATTCATCAACCTCTCATGAGTTGACTAGAAGGTCAAGCTAGTGATATTGAAATTCATGCCAAACATATTATCTCCACCAAAAAAAGAATGAATCAAACACTGTCATATCATACTGGTCAGTCTCTCAAAGTCATTGAAAAAGACACCGATAGAGACAATTATATGACAGCGGAAGAAGCACTCAAATATGGTTTGATTGATAAAGTAATAGGAGCTTATGATTTATGGAAAGAGATTGGAGCTATCAAATAAAATATAATAACTACTACTAACCTATCTTATTACTTATTGCTCTATGCGTTCTATTATCAGATCATTACTCCATTTTATAATTATCATCGTAAGTTTTTATCTTGCGTTTGTCGTTCGTGGATATACAGATTTGATACCATTTACCCAATTGCATATACCAGTTCTCAATGTGTCTGAAACCATGTTATATGGACTATTGTGTGCTTTTTTATTCGTTATAATCTGAATATCATACCATCTCTATCCTATAAAGAAAATAACCTACTCATATTCAAGAACATTTGTTGATACGAGCATTATATGGTTAGTATTTATTACTTTTTTGGCATATTTTGGTAACTGATTTTTGTTTGGATATGGCATAAGTAGACTTGTTATTGTATTCTGATTCATGATGAGTGTGGTGCTTATGTTTTTGCTTGATACCTTATATGATTGATTGTTACCATTTGGTAAGCAGACTGTTTTAATTATCAAAAATAGTGAACATGAGACAGTAAGTCAATCACTCATAGAGTTTGAACATATTCATGAAATCATAGTAGATTATCAAACATGATTAGATATCAAAACACTCATCAATGAGATTAAACCAAGCTCTGTTTTGGTAGTTTGAGACATACCATACGAAGAGTTACAATATATTGCAGACAAAGTTACCATAGCATGAGTAGACATGATGCATATTTCAGAATGAATGTTATTGGATGATTTGGATTTTCAAATCACCAGATTATGACCGGTATTATGATTACAATATCGTTCTCACCGTATCACCGAACGAGATGCAGTAATTAAAAGAATAATAGACATTATATGATCATCACTATGATTGATAATTTTAAGTCCTGTAATGATATGTACCATAATTGCTATGAAATGTTTTGATTCAGGACCATTGTTTTTTCGTCATCAGAGAGTGGGTAAAAATCGTGTTCTTTTTGATTATATTAAGTTTAGATCAATGAAAACAGAGTTTTGTACCTGAGAGTATTTTTGAACCCCTGATTCTGAGCGTTATCGAAAAACATTACAAAAAAGCAAACTCAATACCAGAAAGTGAGAACTCCAAAAAATAGACAATGACCCAAGGATCACTCCTATTGGAACATTTATCAGAAAACGAAGTATTGATGAACTTCCATCATTACGATGTATATTAAAAGGCGATATGAGTTTGGTATGACCAAGACCTCATTTACCTTTTGAGGTAGAAAGGTATCAACCATGGATGAAAAGACTACTGAGTGTTAAACCTGGTATGACTTGTTACTCCCAAATATATGGAAGAGATAGACTCCCTTTTGCCGATGAGGCAAAATTTGATATCTACTATATTCAAAATCAATCAGTAGGATTTGATATATACATCTTGATTTCTACCCTCAAAGTATTATTTAAAGGAAGATAAACTCCATAATACATTCTTTATTCCTAATATATATCATTATGCCTGAACCAATTCATCCATCTATAGAGTTATTTTCTAAAAGTATTCAACAAGTAACACAATGCAATAGACAATGAGATGATAAAAAATCTACACAGCTCTTTGAAACGTTTTTTTTATGACTACAAGAAATTTCTCAGTTATTCAAAAACCCTATCACTACACTATGAGATAATAACCCACAAAACAATAAAAATATGGGTAACAATTCATGAACTCTTTAAGGAGGTTTGAGAATTTTATTTGTTGTTTCTTAACCACCATAAGATATTATTTTTATAAGATATATTTCTCATGCACAATTGAACTCTATGATATAAAACACATAAAATAATAAATCATGGTGTTTATATACTCATTAACAGCATTCAATGGTCTATATGATCTCTCTATTTAGTGATCAAAATCTGATGAACTATTTTTTCCAAAAAATATCAAAAAGAGTTAGATCAAATTTTGAAACATGGGGAATAAACTAATATCAGTCAATGTGTGAGTACATATTATGAGTAAAATCTCCTTTCAAGTGAGATCAAAATAATTATATACTACCAGTGTACTCTCCTTGGTAGTTTTTATTTTTTCTGATTATAATCTATGTCTTGATCATCGTATGATAGTTCAAATATTGTCGTCCTAGAGGGTTTGGAACCCGTAAGACAAAGACCATGAATGTATATCTGAAGCACCGATATTAGATGACTTCATCATTTGATTACTGAAATTGTGGATAACGCAATCGATGAATCACTTGCCTGATTTTGTCATCATATTACTATCAAGCTCTGCCCAGATGGTCGAGTAGAAGTATATGACGACGGTCGTTGAATTCCCGTTAGTATTCACCCAAAAACAGGTAGGTCTGGAGTTGAGACCGTTTACACCATTCTTCATGCATGAGGTAAATTTGATAAATCAAGCTACAAAATCTCATGATGATTGCACGGAGTATGAGCAAGTGTCGTTAATGCACTCTCTGAAAAACTTGAAGTCATCGTTCATAGAGATGGTCATAAACATTTTATATCTTTCCAAAGAGGTATCCCACAAGGCAAATTAGAGATAATCTGAGACACTAACGTAACATGAACTACGGTAAGATTTTTGGCTGATCCATTAGTTTTTGAAACAACTAAATACAACCCTCATGCTGTTTTTACTAAATATAGACAAACTGCTTATCTGACACCATGAGTAGCTTTTACTGTCATTGATGAGATAAACTGAAAAAAAGAAAGGTATTATTTTGAATGAGGAATAGGAACATGGATAAACTCCATGACTGATGACCAAAAAACAGTCTTTAATCCTGTGAGAATAACCAAAGAAGATGATGATTTAGCTACTGATATTGTCTTCAATTACATTGACAGTACTAACTCCAATATCTTGAGTTTTGTAAATAATATCAATACTCCAGATGGAGGTACTCACCTTATGGGATTCAAAGATGGTTTACTAAGAGCTATTAATGAACTAGCAAAAAACAAAGGTAAGATCGAATCCAAAATTGGAGAATTTCAACCAAGTGATATTTCTGATTGATTATATGCTATTATTACTGTAAAAGTTCCAAACCCTGAATTTGAAGGTCAAACAAAAGGGAAATTATGAAATAGTTATGTTCGTAAAAAGGTTGAAGATGTGTCATACGATCAGCTTATACATTATTTTACAACTAACGAAGGAGAGTTTGATAGACTCTTGGAAAAAATTCAACTCAGCGCCAAAGCAAGACTTGCGGCAAAACTTGCAAGAGAAACCGTTTTGAGAAAGTCTCCACTTACTGCATGAGTATTACCAGGTAAACTCACTGACTGTAATACCAAACAAAGACTTGCTGCAGAATTATTTATTATCGAGGGAGATAGTGCATGAGGTACCGCAAAACAGGGTAGAAATAGTGAATTTCAA
>DAOQQF010000060.1:0-3831 GCA_035333525.1 Candidatus Absconditabacterales bacterium
GTGTCGCGGGTTCGATTCCCTCAGACCCTGGTCAGAGTTCCCATGAATTCAAAACTATCTTGATTGATTGCTGTCGATCATGTTGTGTTGTTGGTTCGCAGTTGTGACCTCATTATTGTAGTCATTAGTTTCAGCTTATTGTTTGATAGTTATACGATTATGATATAATTCGTATGATGATATCAAATTTGGTATTGAAATTGATTGTCAAATAATTATGAGTCTATGTCATGGGTGTTTTTGTTATCCAAAAATATAAAACTCTTTGATCTGTTTATTCTTACTTTTTAATTATCATTCATGCCTACTATCAATCAACTACTTAAACACTGAAGAAAGCCTAAAAATTACAAATCCAAAGCTCCTGTGCTTCAGTTTGGTGTTAATAAACTTGCAAGAAACAAAAAAGTTCCTCAATCGGCGCCATTCAAAAGATGAGTTTGCCTTAAGGTATATGTTGCGAAACCAAAGAAGCCAAATTCTGCGCAAAGAAAAGTTGCTAAGGTGAGATTGAGTAATTGAGCCGAAGTCATAGCGTATATTCCTGGAGTTAAACACAATCTTCAAGAGCACTCAGTAGTGATGATCAGATGATGAAGAGTAAAAGATTTACCATGAGTGAGATATCATATTGTGAGAAATAGATATGATTGTTCATGAGTTGACGGTAGAAGACAATGAAGATCATTGTATGGAGCAAAAAGACCAAAAGCAACCGCAAAATAGCAAAATAAATGATAATCTGAAATAACTAACTATAACCACTATCTAATTGTTATTGCTAAGACAACTAATATTCACCTTGAATTATGTAACTCTGTTTACACAACTATTTACTTACTCTTACTTTATAATTATCAAATCATGCCTAGAAAATACTCCAAAGTTGATCTCTTTCATCTTCCTTCAACTAACAACAAGGTTGAAAAGTTTATCAACTATATCATGAAAAATGGTAAAAAAAATATAGCAAGAAAAATTTTCTTGGATACCCTTGAAGAGATCAAAAATAGTGGTCACTCAAATCCACAATTGGTTTGGGAGACTGCGGTAGAAAACGCTTCTCCAAATATTATGGTCAAGTCAAGGAGAGTAGGATGAGCTGTGTATGCAATCCCACTTGAAATCAAGGGTGTAAAAAGATTTTTTTACTCGTGTAGATGGATTTTGGATTCAGCAAGAGGAAAAAAATGACAACCGATGTACAAAAAACTTGCAAAGGAGCTACTCGAAGCATATACCTGACAATGATCTGCGGTAAAGAAAAAAGAAGAAGCACATAGAAATGCAGAAGCCAATAAAGCAAATGCATATCTTGCAAAATATTTATAATTATTGCTCTATTATTGTTGATATTATAGTATTATAATGACTCAATAATTATACAATCTATTTATTATTTATATTATTACTATACAATGAGTAAGGGAATACGTGAGGCATATGAGCATAGAATTTGGTATAATGCCGGTAGAGTAAGAGTAAAATCAAAAAGAAAGGTTCATAAGGCCTATGATTTTGCTATTGATACCATGAAAAAAATTGAAAAATTTGGATTGGAGTCAAAAACTTGAATGTCTAAACGATGTTATAAGGCCAAACTCCAAGCATTTGCAAGACTCAAGAAATTTGGTATTACTCCAGCTATGCTTGAGGAAAAACTTGCTCACAAAGGAATCAAAGACTTGAAGAAATACATGTAGTATACTCTTTTTATTACTTCCTATTAACTATATCATGAGACTCAAAACTGGTGCTAAAAAAAAACTTGCTAAAGCTGCTTACAGAGTAGATAAGGTGGTGATGATGCAATTCAGAAAAGACCTTGAACAACAAAGAAAGCGAAGGGCTGAAATTATGAAATCGAGAAAATAGACTTAATACAGTGTGCTTATTTGTAATAATGTTGTCATATTATCAAAAAAAAGATCATTTATTTCAATGATCAAACAATACTTATATCCTTTTTACTACTTACTTTTTTACTAATGAACTTCCAAAGAATACAAAAACTTGCTCAACAAAAAGAGTATACTCGTATGCCGATCAAGGTTGGGCAACAACTTGAAATTCATGAACAAATGGGTGATGGAGATAACTCAAGAATTTGGAAATTTAAGGGTTTGGTTATTGCATTACATAAACCAAATCACCATGATGGAACATTTACTGTTATTGGTGAAACATCTGGTGTTAAGATTCAAAAGACCTATCCATTGAGTTTTCCAAAATTTGCCAAAATTATTCTTTTGGATGAGTTCAAGACTAGAAAAAGCAAAATCTACTATATTAAAGAAAAAGTAGGTAAGGACGCAAGAATGAAATCGATCATTGGAAAAGATGCTAGATGATCAACTATTGAAAAAATTGCTTGTTAATTATTGTTGATGATCGATGTGTAGTATAATTCTAGTATAATTCTAGTATAATTCATAACAGAAGTCTGATTATATCTTATTTAATTTTATTTTACTGATAGATGGAATTAGTTGTACAATCAAGAGTAGTAGCTGGTAAAAAAAGTAGCCTATTGAGAGCAAAGGGTTTGATACCAGGTATTATTTATGGAAGACATTTAGACAGTGCTATCTCAGTTGCTTTCCCAAAAAATGAATTTCTAAAACTGTATAAAAAAGCTGGTACTTCAACAGTAGTAGATGTAACATGAGGTGCTGATCAAATGGTTTTGATTCATGATATTCAAGTTGATCATATTACCAATAATTTACTACATGTTGATTTTTTGGCTGTAAAAGCTGATCAAGAAGTATCGGCACAAGTACCGGTAGTATTGGTTTGAGAATCACCATTGGTCAAAGGATGAGAGTGAAGAATTGATTTATTGAGAGATAGTATTACCGTGACTGCATTACCAAGAAAACTTCCTCATGAAATTTCACTTGATATATCAAAGATTATCACTCTTGATGATTGAATCTTTGTAAGGGATTTGAATTTATGAGAAGGTGTTACTGTTGATGAAGATGGTGAACTTCCTATTGTGGTAGCAGTTGAAATTGAGTCATGAGAAGAAGAAGCATCTACTACAACTACTACAGATGCAACTACTACAGATGCAACTACAGATAAAAAATAATTACACTAAGTAACTATCTATATAACACTATTCTTCTTACTCTCTATTGTTGATCATGGAAATTCTTATTGAAAAAGGAACTATTCATGAACTGCCTGATGATATGAAGGATATGTTGTCTAAAAATAATGTTATAGTAAAACAATGGAATAATCTGACCCCATTAGCACGTAATGAACGAATATGTCGAGTAACTATTGTAAAAAAACCAGAAACAAGAGCTAGTCATATACAACGTTTATGTGAAGATCTTTTGAAATGAAAGCGTAGACCATGTTGCCGACCTGGATGTCCCCATCATAGACCGGATGCTCAAAAATGGTTTTGAAAATAAATGTTTTTGATGAAGAGCTTAAATTATATTATATTTAACCTTATATTATCGTATTTGATGCCTAGAGTTTGTTACCTATCAGGAAAGAAAACTGTTTCTTGAAATATGAGATCTCATAGTATGAGAGCAACAAAAAGATCATTCAAAGTGAACATTCAAAATAAAAAAATCTCGTTTGGGGGTTTGGGACTTACTATGAAAGTAAGTACTAGAATGTATAAGAAACTTAGAGGCTTTATCTAAAGCTCATTTTATGATCCCATAGCTCAATGGATAGAGCAATAGCCTTCTAAGCTAGAGGTTGATGGTTCGAGTCCATCTGGGATCGATTTTTTGTTATCTTTTTTGGGTATTGCTAATATAGATATTACTACTTGAAAATCACTTCTAATTATATAGG
>DAOQQF010000061.1:0-3784 GCA_035333525.1 Candidatus Absconditabacterales bacterium
TGTTATTGATGTATGTAGATGTTATTATTAGTATCTTAAGTTAGCAACACCAAAAATTGATACAAGAATAAATGACTTTTATATATTTAATAAGATTACATATTTATTTTCTATAAAAAATCAATGAATATTTGACAAAATACATTGTTATGATTATAGTATACATGTAAAATATTGACATTTATACTTTATAATTTTATAATGTGATTACAAAAAATTATTATAGGTGGTTTGGTGTGATTGTTTCTGATTATATGATATCAGTCATCTCATGCATGGAGTTATCCACTCAAACAGGTAACAATACCTACTACTGAGTGTAAGTCATTACATTGGTCTGAACTTGATGATTCATGTAAAATGAAATTGCCCTCTATCGATGATGCGGATTATGCTTCATATATAGGAAATTGGACAGTACAAGCTATTTTTAGTGATGTATGGTGAGGTTCTTACAATGATGGTTGGGCGTATGAAAAAGGAGGTGCGCCAAGTACTGACATAGCGACTAGTGAATGAACTCCTGTGTATGCAATCTGATGAGGGAAAGTTATCTTTGCTGGTGAACTTAAGTGATACGGCAAATCAGTAACCATTGAACATGATTTGGGTAAGGGTAAAAAAATACGGAGTTCTTACTCACATTTGAGTGTTATTTCGGTAAAAAAGGGAGAAGTTGTTAAGGAGTGAGTACAAATTTGAGAGGTGGGTAAAACATGATTTACCATTGGACCGTTTGGAAATCATTTGGATTTTGCACTAACGACGACCAAGCAACAATCATATCCTTATGCATATCGAGACTGTAAGGCTGGTTATATGAAGGCTGTTCAGGAGTGAGTATGCAGGGATCTTATGCTTAAACATACTATTGATCCTATACTTTTTTTGGAACTAGATGGAAATTTGGATAAGTCGATTAAGTTAGCAAGTGCTCGTATCAAAGCTTCTCAAGCTAAAACAGCCCTACTTGCAAAAGAAAATAAAGACTGATTGTATAAGAAAACTCTTGATACCGCTAAACTCGCTATCATTAATCAAAAAATCTATGAGATAAAAAAAGATAATCTGACGATAGAGATTGTGGATATGCAAAGAAATGAGAGTGAAAGTATTTGATATAAAGGCAAAGCTTATGTTACTGTAGTAGTGAAAAAAAATTGAAAACCATATGATGGATATTTAGACAAGACTATCGCTTTTATCAGTAAAAATAAAACAGTGTGAATAGGATGAGGAAGTATTGATTATGTTAAAAATTGAGAAAAAACGGTTATATTATATGGAGACAAAAAGGGAGATGATACTATTTCTGTGAAAATTGGTGATGAACTTGTGGGTATACATCATACCAAGGTAAGTTAGAATTTGATCTGTTGAAACACAAAAAAGCCCTCTTGAATACAAGGGGCTTCCTGTGATAGGGAGTATAATTTCAAAATTACTCTTGAAATTGTACACTTCTTTCCTTATCATTTCTCTCAATAAAACACAAGACAGCCATGTCAGCATTTTATCAAGAGAGATACTTAACCATCTTTTTTGTGATACAACATCGACTAGTGAGTCGATTTTTTTGTTTTTGTTTTTCAAAGAACACAGATATAATATACGTTGTATAACCTTAATCTTACAAGATAAACCAGTAAGACAGATCCGAAGTAAGATCAAAACAGCACAAGTGATCTGAGTATAATCAAAACGTTTCAATTTGTCAAAAATTTCTTGATATTTTGATCAACATTATTATTAGGGATAAACATCGAGTTATTTTTATTGCTTCATTAATCTTTTTGGCCGTATCGTCTATCGGTTAGGACTCGGGACTTTCAATCCTGCAAGCGGGGTTCGATTCCCCGTACGGCTACCAATATTTGATCTGAAAATAATTATTGATTACCACTGAATGGGCGATTAGCTCAGCTGGCCGAGAGCATCTCGTTTACACCGAGGGGGTCGTAGGTTCGAATCCTTCATCGCCCATGTTAACAGAACCTTAGTGTTCACAAATAGAGATAACTCGGTTGAGAACTCGTCAAAAGCGGTTCGATATTGGGTTATTTTTTGTTTTTGCTCTGGTCTAAAAAATCAGGTCTCTGGATTAAGGAAAATACCAAATGGAACAGGGAATTTCAAGCGGTTCGATATCACTTTTCTTTGGTATACATCAACTTCTCCCCAAATAAAAGATTTACTAATGTCCTCTTCAACTCAGAGTTAGATAAATCCCAAACCATTCTCGGTCAGGTATAAATCTTTTTTGCTTGAACCAAACAGTCATTCAATTCGTTATCACTTAGCATACCTTTTTTCTCTACCTCCTCTCTCAATCTATCCCTATCCAGACGATATAATTCTCGTTCACTTTCTAGCTCTTGTACCAACTCTAAATTTTTGGTTGCTAACATTGTCATACGCACCCTTTTCATTTTCTCTGTAACTTCATCTAGTGATTTTTGAGTATCACCAGCCAAAAGATCTTTATATTTTTGTCTCTCATCTCGTAATTTCCTTATTGTTTGATCCATAAGGGTTCGTAAATTCTCATTTAATTGTACAGAAGATAATAATTTATCAAATTCTTCATGGATGACTTCTCTTCTAATTTGTGATCTATTTTTATCTTCTTTGTTTGCACATCCATAATAAGGATATTTAGCTGATCTTCATGTAGCTCGATACCCTACCAATTTTTTTCAACAATGTCAGCAATAAATAAAATCTTTGAGTGGGAATTCAGGGTTGGTTTTCAAATGTACTTTCCCAACCTGTGAACTCATTTTCTTTTTTATCAAAATCTTTTCTACGGTTTCCATAGAAATTAATGGCTGATGCTTAGCAGGGATAAGTTCGTTAATATCTCGTTTGGGATAGTAAATAAATCCTGCCATAAAATATAACCTGTTTAATGCAAACAGTAATTCAACAATATTTTTATGGATATGTCCTGTTCTGTTTAGTTTGCTATTTGTCTGCATTCATTTGTCTTTCATGTATCTGTAGACTGATGCTTCGGTTTCTAGTACTCAGTTTGCATACATTTCTAGAGCTTCTTTGACTATCGGTCATTTGATAGGATCAATAACTGCCATACTATTTTTTCATTGTTTTTCCCTAACATACCCAATAGGGATTGTTCAGAATGGTCGATATCATTCAGTGAGTCTTGCTCTCATCCCATTAACTGATTTGCATCTTGTATTATTCCTTTCAAAGGCTGAAAAAGCATAGAGAATATTCTCTTGTAATTTTCATGCACTCGAACTAGCATCGATAGGATATAACACATAGATAATCTCTGCTCATGACTGTCTGATCTTTCCAGTCATGTAATAAGTCTCTTCTAATTTCTCATTTCTTGAGATTCTTGATCCATCTACACAGACAAAATGAGTGATAGGTGGCATTCCATTTTCAGGATTAACTCAAATTTCAAGTAAATTAACTTTTCTGTCCTTGTACTTTTTTTGAAGTTTTTCAAATCTCCTTGTTTGTTTATCAAGGATATCAATAACCTCGTAGAACCCATCTCTTTCAAAAGTTGATCCTGAGATTCATCAATCCTTAATGATTTTGACGATGTCTACATCGTTTCTTTCACACCATTCTTTACACATTGATTCCTGTGTCTCTAGTCCAAACCTTTCTTTTTCTTGACGCTTGGAACTCACACGACAGTAAATGATAGCATTTTTTTGTCCTGCTTCATTTGACTTGTTTTGAGATGCATTTTGATTAAACATAAGCTGTATCTGTAAAGATATAAAAAGATAACCACCCACAA
>DAOQQF010000062.1:0-3684 GCA_035333525.1 Candidatus Absconditabacterales bacterium
CAATAAACTCCGTAGTGACTTTATGGCGAAACCTGAATATAAGAAAATACAGTCTATTAAACAAGGACAGTTGAGTGATGCACAAAAG
The DNA here is from genome assembly GCA_035333525.1 of Candidatus Absconditabacterales bacterium. Classification (GTDB taxonomy): domain Bacteria; phylum Patescibacteriota; class Gracilibacteria; order Absconditabacterales; family Absconditicoccaceae; genus CALMFT01. Next base: position 89 of record DAOQQF010000062.1, read on the forward strand.
ATCGCATTATCACAGAACTTTGATATCAAAAAGATGGAAATGGAGCAAGATTTCCAAATGAAACTTGCACAAGCAAAGAATGTTACAAACAATAAATGGACTAAGCTCGATGATGGACTCTATACAAACGAAAATGGAGAAATTATGACAGCTGATGAACTAAAAACAGCAAAACTCGTAAGTAACTCATACATTTCTAAGAATGTTGGAGAAGTTGGTTGAGATTGTGGATTCTATGCAAGTCGAGCTACTGGACTTGGTTCAACTCCAGGAGGAAACAGTAAAGAAGCGAGAGTACAGGCATTCTCTGATAAAACACCACAGATTGGTTGAATGGCATTCTTTGGATGACCTTGATACGATAAGACATATGGTCACGTTGCAGTAGTTACAGGAGTAAACGCAGACGGAACGATAAATGTAAAAGACTCGAACTATGCAAATGATAAGAAAGTACAAGAACGAACAGTACCAGCAAGTTCTGTAACTGGATACTATAATAATACTCCACTTGCTAAATGATTGTCTGGATGATCAGAACAAGTTTCATCTACTTGAACTCAATATACAGACCAAAATATAAACGATCTTGCATATCTTACTGATCTGCAAGAAAAAAATCCAACTCAAGCATCTAAAGATATGAAAGAACTTGGATATACTGCTCGTGATATAGCAAATTATAAAGCAGGTAATGTTCCACTTACTGAAAAGCAAAAAACATCTTCTATAAATCTTGCAAATAGTATTAAAGATCTTTTAACAAACTACGATTATACTGATGCAACTTGATTCCATATACTTAGTGAGGCTCCTAGTGGTAGTGATTGGGCAAGTGCAGAGGAAAAGATTAAGACAATTGTTGCAAATCTTACACTTCCAAGTCTTGGTATATTGAAATGAAATATGTCTGATAAAGATTTAGCATTTATACAAGCAGCATCAAGTAATCTATCAACAAAACAGAGTGACATAACATTTGGAAAACAATTATTGTATGCGTATAACTTAGCAGCAAGGAGAGCCTGAATACCTGAAGTTAGTACATTAGAAGAAATTAAAAAATCATCTACTAATAACAGTAATTCTCAAATATCATCATCTGATATGAGTGAACTTGAAAGACTACTTAACCAATAAATTATGAATATCTTCTGAAACATTCAAAAAAGACTAGAACAATTTGGTTCTGGTGTTTATGATGCTACTCATACAAAAGATGATCCTACACAATCTTATTTGAGTAAATGAATAAGTAATGTGACTGGAGTAGGAATGAAAGATCCAACTCAGTCTCTATTGTATAAATGAGTACAATGAGGGGCTAATTTATTTACTAGTTGAAAAGAATATCTGCAATGAATCTGAACACAATGACAATCAGAATTTGATAGAAAAAAAGAAATTGCAAGAAATTTTCTTACTCAAAAATGATATAGTCCTGATGTTATTGAAAATACAATTTCAAAGATAGAGTACAAACCTTGATTCTGAACAAGGCTTGCAACTGGATTATGAAATAGGTTACAGGAAGCTGAAAATACTACAGAAAGATTACAGAAAGAATGATTCGATCCACTTGCTGGTAAGGTAACAGCAAAATGACTTGTTACAGCTCCTTTATCATACGCTTGAGATGTAGTATGAACTGCTATGGAACCAGTATGAGCTGCAATATCTCCTGTAGTACAGAAAGTAATAGAAAAAACAGGACAAACAGAAAATGTTGCAGAAATTGGAAAATGGTGGGAATGAGTTCGCCAATCAAATCCTAATTTTGCTGATGCTATTGAAGGTGTTATGAATGTGTCATCTGTAGCTCCACTTCCTCTTGCAAAACCAATAGCAAGTGCAGTAAAACAATGAGGAATTGCAACTGGAAAAGCGATAGCATCAAGAGTTGAAAAGGTTGCACCACAAGTTGTTCAAGGAGTTAAAACAGGAGTTAAATCCACAGGAGAATGAGTAGGTAAAGTAACTAAATCATTAGTATCTCAACAATCAGGTCTATGAACACAGTCAATAGAATCAATACTAAGAAAACCAGAGTTGCAATGAAAGATACGTTCTTGAGAATTATCCGCAGCTCGTACACTAGAAGAAGCTCGTACAAGCATAGACTCTTTGAGAGAATGATTCAGAGAAACTGGAAAAATGTACGATACTATACGAAAATCAAATGTGAAAGTTCCAAAGAATGAAGCAAAAAAAGTTATTTTATCACAACTTGAATCAGAAGGGCTTTCAACTGGATGAAAACTAAATTTAGTAGACTTACCAGTAAAAGATAGATCAGCAATAACTCAAGCATTAAAATATATTGATGAATACGGAGATACTATGACTCCACAAAATGCTTTATCTATTAGGCAAAAACTAGATGATCTTATAAATTACAAAAGTGATGTAGGGAGTAATTGACAAAGAATAGTACAATGATTACGTTCTAAATATGATGAATTTCTTTCCCAGAAACTTCCTTGATTAAAAGAAATAGATGTAAAATATGCACCAGAAAGACAATTCTGGGAATCTATTAGAAAAGACATATATAAGTCAGATGGAACGCTCAAAGATAATGCACTTTCTGTAATTTCAAATATTACTAATAAATGAAATGAATCTCGTTTAGCTCGTATGGAAAAAATACTTCCTTGAATATGAGAAAAAGTAAAAGCATTAAAAGCATTTGAAGATGTACAAAATGCAAGCGGAATAAAAATAGGAACATATTGAAGGGCAGCAACTACGGGGGCTTTAGCATTAGCAAGTGTACCAGTTGCAATAACAACTTGGGTTGCAACACATCCAGCAGTTGTTGCAAGAGTTCTTGAATGAATTGGCATTGCTTCTCAGAGAATAAAATCTATACTTGCTAAGTGAAAGAATATAACAAAAGAAGAGGCTGATATAATACAAAAAGCAGTATCAGAAACTCCGAAATCAAAAGTTGAATGAATTATAAATAATCTTTCATACGATCATAAAACAAGTAAACTTACTTCTAAAACTTTAACTAAAAATGGAAATAATAGTACTAATCCTATTTCTACTAGCAATAAATGAGGCATTGGAAAAATGGAATGAAAACCAGTCACACAAGTAACCACTAATACTATAAAGAAAGAGGTAGTGAATCCATTTGAGAAGAAACCTACAAAAAGTAAGGTAGAGACAAATATCACTAGAAATGAGGCTATAGAAAAATGATTCTCTTATTCTGCAAAAAATAGATGGGATAAATGAGAATTTACTATGAAAGAACGTTGAGAAGCTATAAAATATCTAAAAAGCAACTACAAATGAAAAGAATACATAATAGACTGAAAGAAATACAAAGTCGATGCGATAGATAATCGCAATGAACAACTCCGCCTAATCGATAGTGATTGAAATATATTAAGAGTAAAATACAACAAACTCCCAGAGATAAAAGTAACGGATAGAGATATTTTTGAATATTATAAAAATAGAGAAAAAAAATGATATAAAACAGTAAATAAATAGTTGATTATGAGAACGATTCTCATATACTTTTAATATATGCCACCAACTTCTTGGACTCACAGAACATCTGTACCAACTACTTCTTGGAC
>DAOQQF010000063.1:0-3368 GCA_035333525.1 Candidatus Absconditabacterales bacterium
TGAGACTAAATAGTCTCAGTATAACAATCCGTATTTAATTATCAAGTCAGTATAAATATATTCTGTTGTCATTCAATAATGCGACTTGGGGAATGTGATGCCCGACACAAAAGTAGCGTCAAAATAAAAATTGCAATTTTTTATGTTAAAATCTTCAGAAGTCTATCAAAGAGATGGGAGCAGCCACTCAATGACAGAACAAAGTTTTTATGGATCCATTGCGGGCTTTGTCCTATATGGACTAATTGGAACAGCTATTTCTGCTCATTTAGCTATTCAATCTGCGTTCAATCCAGGAATATGGGGAATTATTATTCTTGGACTGGTTATTCCTATTGTAGGTGTTATTATTGCTGGAGTTTCGAACAATTGGTTCTTTAGCTTTATTGGCTACAATATGGTACTTATACCATTTGGGCTTATTTTAGCACCAGCGTTGAGTCACTATCTCAAGGAATATCCTGATGTTGTTCGTAATGCCGCATCTCTAACGGCAATCATTACTTTTGTAATGGGCTTGGCAGGTACAATGTTTCCAAACATTTTTTCAAGAATGGGAAGTGCGTTGTTCTTTAGTCTATCTGCATTAGTACTCGTTAGACTCGCTGGTATTTTTATCCCCGAACTTAACAGCTTTTTATTGATTGATTACATTGCTGCAGGTATTTTTTCATTGTATATTGGTTATGATATGTATCGTGCCAGTACAGTAGAAAGAAATCTTGACAATGCAGTTGATATAGCTTTATCGCTTTATCTTGATATCATCAATCTCTTTCTTGAGTTGCTAAAAATTATGTCATCAAAAGACGACGATTAAAAGCAATCTATCATAATGGAGTTTTCTCTTGCGTGGTTGGTTGTAAAAAAAATTAATCCCGCAAGAGAACTCTCTTTGTGGGATTTTTCTTTCTTTTTTTTGCACTTTTGTTTCCCAATTTGCATTTTTTATGATTCTGATTATAATTGATATCAAATAAGTTTTTTTGGTGATTTTTTTTATACTATTTAAGGTGTGTTATGAACTATGAATTACTCCAGGAAGATGTTTGATCTTCTCAACCAAATACACTATCCAAACCTACTGACTGGATTACATCAGGTGGTAATAAAGTTTGAGAACGAATGGATAATATCTATGTGTGGGCTCATGATAAAGTAGTCTGAACCAATGAAACGACACAAGTTGTAGCCGATATGACCAAGCCTGAGGTGGATAAGGTCAAACAAGAAGCACAAACAACAAATCAAACCAAACAAGATTTGAAACAAACCAAAAATAATATAGAGAGTGATTATCTTGATAATGGAGATAAAAATATTGATCAAATGTTAGCTCGTACACCACAACTGAACACTTTTTTGAATAGTTCGGGTATTAATGCCACAGAGCGTTTGAATCAATCGGTGAATGTTTTTTCTCAGTATGCTCGTTCATACTTGGAGTTGAATGATACACAATCCAAAACAACGTGACATGGTATTGTGGCAGCTATGATTGATAGCCTTGTCTCTCAAATAAACAAGCATAATGTAACTACTCAAAGTGCTGACAAAACATCAGATACATCAACATCCTCACAATCTTCTGAATGATTATTTGACAAGCGACTTGGTGCATGATCCAAGATTGCAGGCATATTCGGTTGATGAGATTCTTCTTTTGGTCATTTACAATCAGCTTTTGCTCCTTTGCAAGATGTGTTTACTTACTTTGGATGAGCTGACATACTACGAACGAGAGTAAAAGCTATATGGCTCCAAATCGAGCTTACTAGAAAGGCGAAACAGCTTTTTGTAGAAGCTGGTAAGCCATTAGAATCAACAAATTGGCTCACATGGAATCAGAGTATCTTATATAATCCACAACAGTTTGTATGATCGGTGCGCGTTATTGAACAAGCAATAAAAGCTGATCCAAACTTAATTAGACCAGAATATATGAAAACAGAAGATTTTGTAAAAGTTATTCAAATAAAAGATAATCAGACATGAGCAACTCAACAATTCAATTTTTTGCAATTATTGTGATTAGAACAACCACAAAAATGACCAAATCCATTGGTAGTAGCCCAAGTTTTCCAAGATATCACGCCAGAATCAGTATGATCGAATCCCTCCAAAGTTGCTGGAGAACTTATGAATGCCATTGGTGTAGTCAATGATACTCTCCAAAGTGGTATCAACAAGCGATGAAATCGTGATCGTGAATGGAAGTCTTTATTTGGTGGTAAAACACAAGAGTTGATGGATGTATTTGCTGAGTTTAGTGATCCCAAGGATCCAAATAGTTTGTATAGTACCGTTATGAAATGATTGAATATGGTTTGGTGATTTTTTACTGGTAAATCATTTTTTAATGACACTTATGACCGTGATGCTCAGTCAAAACTTAAGAAATTTAAACTCAATCCAGATGCACCAATCAGAGAATGAGATAATCAGACTATAATGATGGTTATGGAAGGACGAACTCCTGAACAACAAACCATCAATATTGCTCAGCTTAAACAAAAAATCTTTACAAAGGAGTCTATGAATACTCCTGATCCTTATGTCGCACTCAATCCAAACTCTACCGCAGTAGGCAAGTATCAATTTTTATTGACTGATGATTCTACCGTTGCTGGGTGGTTTCCCAAACTGAAACAGTATATCACTGATCATAAGATATCTTTGATACAATCTTCAAATCCCCTTTATGCTCCTTTATTGGCAAGTTTAAATAATCACGATAAGTTTAAATCTCGTTCGAAGGATGATCAGGAGTTAATCGTTACCTATATGTCCAATCATAATCTTCAGGAAGATTTTATGAATCAGGTTATTACTACTGATTATCAATCATGAGTTACTAAACTTATAGGAGAACAAAAAAACACTATTGTCTCTTCTAGACTTGATGCTACCCAACTCATGATGGGTTACCATTTTTTGTGACCTACTAATCTAACTAAGTCTTTGACTCAAGGTCGAGATAAGCTTTCAGATGAAATCAAAAAAGATAATCTGACATTGGCACAATATGTGGCATAGATATTTCAATTTGAACCTGCGGACCCTTGAGGTGATTTATATCATAAAAAAATCCCAACATTCGTTGGGGTTTTTTCGGTGAGGGCGGGATTCGAACCCGCGGGCCCTTTTGAGACCGACTCGTTAGCAGTGAGCTGACTTCGACCACTCATCCACCTCACCATGAGGGGATTGCTGTGTTAGCGATTGTATAAATCTTCTTCATGTTGTTGATTTGAGATCTCTCTTTGTCTTGTAAGTCTCTATTAAAAAGACATTTGCATAAGGAAGCTGGGGGAAAACTCTCAATTCATGAAAAACTACCTATCATATTAAATCCTTTGGTCTTGTAA
>DAOQQF010000064.1:0-3177 GCA_035333525.1 Candidatus Absconditabacterales bacterium
CCTTGGGAAATAAGTAATACCAATTACGTATCAAAAGAGAACTATTATTTTGGTACATACCGATGATATAACTAGCGAACTATTGGGAATCAAGAATATGGGTAGTTCGCGTTTGTTATACAATCGGTATAACATAAAACGAAGTGTTATGATTACAACATGGAAGAGATCCCAAACTCTCGGGATACATATCCTCGGGAAGCTCGTCAAATGAGGATTTTACAAGACTAAAAGATTTGATATTATAGGTGGTTTTCATGAATTGAGAGTTTTTCCCCAGCTTCCTATAGTAGACCGTAGTAAAAAATCGGGGTTGTATTTTCAAAAGAAAAAATTATATAATAATTATTATTGTCAATTTATGTATTATAAACTTATATATGAAAACATTGAAACAATTTTGAAATACAATCAAAATATGAGGGCAAAGATTTTTTTGACTAGTGAGAGATATAAGAAATATATGAGTTGATATATCGGATGTTGTAATAGATTTTTGAGAAGCACCATTTGTAGATGCTGATAAGTCAAAAAAACTAAATATAAAATTACATAACAATATAAGAAAATTACTCAATAGAGAACGTTATAAAAAAATGATACAAGCATTATTTACATGAAAAAGAGATGGACTTGAATCAGCACATTCTATCCCATCCAATACTGTAAATCAGTCTTAATTTGTTCATGAAGCAATCACAAATGACCATAGATAATCACCTCTCAAAAGGTGATTTTTTCTTGGATACATTGCATTATCATATCATATCAACCAATCAGAATCAGTTTATCGTATTTTTTTGCTAACTCAATACACTTCCCTCTGCCTCAGGTTACATTTTCCACCAAGAGTTTATATCAGTGTTCTTTTATTGATGAATAACTCATCAGTTGTTCAAAAAGTTTTTTTGCTTTGGTAGGAGTATTGTTGAGAATATATATTTTTTGGTTAGATTGAGTAGACGTCATAATTGTTTCACTGATTTGATGCTCAGTTATTTCTTTGATTTTTTTGGATAGCTGGTCATAGGTCTGATTGGTCAACGATGGTCGCGTCTCATTCCAGTTTGAAAAAAATAACACCTTATGAGAACCAAATAAGTGTACAAGTTCATTATATTCAACGAATTTATTTGCCACAACAAAGACATAATTAATATAATCTGATGCAATGATCGTAGTAGCGATAATGCTTTCCATATAAGAAATTAATTTACGATATTGTGCTATAATAACCTCATATCACTCAAATTGTCTTAAGGGATGATGAGGATCATATTCTATAGGTTCAATAACTGATTGAATACGTTGATAGAGTACGTTACTTTTATAAAATGATGTATGATTTGCTATAACTCCCAATTCATACTGATCCAAGTTATTTGATTTAATGTCATGGTTAGTAAGGTAGTCACGAATTTCCATAAATAAACATCAACAAAAGATATCAACTATTCAACCAATACTAGATCGTCCATTCATCAATATGGTTTGATGATTATTGGTAAACTCATAAACAAAATTATCAATAACTCTTGAGAAATTTACTGGATCTCGAGGTGTTGTCATGTATTTGAGAAAGGTATTATATCGCCATTCTTTGTCTAGAAAAATAATAGTATAATCTGAATACTGACCTTCATCCAACAGTGAATATAATCCAGCATGAGTAGTCAAAAGAATAGAACCTTTTGAGGTTAATTCATCATTCCTTATATAATTATATATTTTATAATCACCAGGTGTATTAAGATCTAAAATACCTAGTCACTGAAGTTTATGAGAACAATATTTGATAATAAACCAAGCTTCATAGATATCAATATGAGGTTTGGAGTAAATACGATTTAGTTTTTCTTTTGATACCTGTTGTTGTTCTCTAATAAAACTTAATGAGTTTATTCATAAGGCCTTATATTTATTTTTAATAATAGTGAGTTTATTTTTTAAATTAGTTGCTATAATCAGCTTATCAATTCATGTTGTTTTTCTAATAAGTTGCTCAATACTCATATTACCATAATATCGCTGTGTTTTTGAGTTGATAGCAGACCAATCAATAGTTTGATCACGAATAATACTATCAGGCTGTTTGAGTGGAAAATCCAACAAGGGAATTTTATCTGATAGTGGTTTAGATGGTAGATGAGATAATGATCCACGATCAAGCCACCAAAATGGTGATTTATCTAATATAGGTATAATACTTGGATATGAACTCATGATAGTTTGAATTTTAGCTATTCACCGATAGAGTAATCATAAACAAATAACACAATCAGATAGCGCATCATGATTGGCTAGTTGATTCATTCATAACTGGTTGAGTATATGTTGAAAATGATGCGATCATCGTAATTCCACTAGCTTAGGATAAATAATATCAAGACTATGACTAGGAAGATAATGAATAAGTGCTTTGGACCATTCAAGTGTGTCTATCGTATGAAGATTATTTGTAACTATTCATCGATGGTGCAAGGGACAATACTTACGAAGAAATCTTATATCAAATCAAATATTATGTCATACAAAAACAATATCAGAATAGGCAGTCAATAGGGATTTCATATGATGTACAAACTCATCCAAAGAAATACCTGATTGAATTTGTTCTATAGTTATTCATGTAGTATAACTTACAATAGTTTTGAGTGCTCAGATATCATATCATGGATTAATAAAACTCGAAAAATACTCTTTAATTGATCAAGAGCCATCTACGATAATTAAACCAACTTGAATAATATCATCTCTTACATGACTCAGTCATGTGGTCTCAAAATCAAGAAAACAATAGGTATAATGGGGGTTAAGAAACATACATAGAGTATGTACTTTTTTCGTTTATTTTCAAGGAAAAACATCAGAATTTTTATCTTATACTTTTATTCTTGATCTACTTTAGAGTCTTCTCCTTCGTCTTGTTCGTTACCATCTTCCATAATTGCTCATGATTGGAGGTCGACCATATGACGATAAGGTCACTCTTGACCCATAAGTTGTTCATGGTTTCCTTGCTGAACAATATGTCAACGATCGAGAACCACAATATGATCAGCATGCATGACTGTTTGAAGTCTATGAGCTATAATAATTACTGTTTTGTGAGCAAATAATTTTTTCATAGATTGAGTTATAGCATGTTCACTAATACTATCCAATGCCGATGTTGGT
>DAOQQF010000065.1:0-3084 GCA_035333525.1 Candidatus Absconditabacterales bacterium
ATATCATCGGTATTTACCAAAATAATAGTTCTCTTTTGATACTTAATTGGTATTATTTCCCAAGGTTCTTATATAATACGAAAACATTTATTTTTGAGAGTAGATCATATAATCTTGGTTATGCCTATAGGAATTCATCAATAGATACACTGAATAGTATGACCAGATAGGGATAAATAATCATTAGATTGATCGGCAGTAAGCTCCATATCATATCCGTTTATATGATCTATATATTGTTTGTGGGTTAACTCTATAGTGAATGTTTTATCTCGTAACCGTAGAATGCCTGCATGATGAAGTAGTCTCCAGTTTGATGGATTAGTTCATTTGATGACGGGTATACCTCCAAAATATGGTTTGATCAATGACAGGTGGTTTATACAATGAGGGCTGCTATGATAGATAGTATCATCTTTGATCATAAGTTCTACATGAGATGGAAGTGTGATTTTATATATTCTATCCAACCAAGAGAGAATGGTATTTTTGATTTCTGAAGGCAGTTGAATGAGATTACTTTGCTTTGATAGATGATTTATAGTAGTGCTTATCTTTCTTCATGCTATGGGTATACTATCTTGTTTTGATGAGAGTTTTTTTATTTCGCACAAAAAAAATCATCATGTATAATCTTTGTGGGGCCACAGTCTACGAGTTTGAATAATAGCAACATTACCAAGGAATTGTTCCTCAAATCTGCTTATCACTTGTTCATTTTCGATATCATTCATGGTGCATGTTGAGTATATAATGGTTCCACCTACTTTACAAGCCTTGTATGCTGATACGAGTAATTCGTACTGTAAATGCGCAATTTCATGAATACGATGTTCGTTCCAGTGAGTGATAGTATCTGCTTTGAAAAACATACCTTCGCCACTACAGGGAGCGTCCAAAAGTACACATTCGACTGATTCTGGATAGTGTTGACCAATGGTTCTTCCATCATAATTGGTGACTAGAACATTATCCATACAACATCTTTGGATATTATTGATAAGCTGATTCATCCTAGTGCGTTCCGACTCATTTGCTCGTATGACTGCTTTGGAGTGGGATGATTTCACTCTTTGGGCAAGTTGAATTGTTTTGCCACCTGGGCTTGCGCACATATCGAGTATTATTCATTGGTCTGGGATAGGAAGAAGAGATGCAGGAAGACTGGCTGCTGTTTCTTGGATATAAAAATGTCATAACACATGACCGGGAGTTTTACCTAAAGGGAGTTGACCTTTGGTAGTTGGATCAAGACGTCGATTCAGAGGATTGAGCTTGGACTGTTTGAATCCAAATCATAGTTCTTTGAGTTCGTCAATGGTTTGTAAGATATCATGATTGATGGGAATGAGAGTGATAGACTTGGGAAGGGGAGTAGTCAATGATTGTAAAAACGCCTCTTGTTCATGGAGAGGAACTAGGGTAGTATTTTTTGATAATCGTTTTGATAGAATCGACGAATGGCGATTAGTTATTATAGATTGTGAACCGGAGGATGACATAAAGATCATGATATTTTTTCTCTCTACCTACTCAATAATAACTACTTTCTTTTTATCTATTGAGTCAAAAAAGACTTGACATCTCTCTCTCTTTGATTATCTTCACCAATGCACGACCCGTGCGTTAGGGTAATAATTGAAATATATGGATATTAGAATTTTTTTTAGAGGAACACGAAGCATTATTGAAGTACAAAACGAGGGACTGTACACAAAAATTATGGAAGTCAAGTTTTCCAATCATAATGGGAAACCTGATTTCATGAGAAGAAGGCCAAGAATGGTTAAACACAAGGTGCATGACATGAATATGAGATCCTACCTTGATACTTTTCGAAAACTACTTGCTGACAATTTTCCAACTCCTGAAAAATTTAAAGAAGTATATCATGACTCTCTGGCTCTGGCTTCAACAAAAAAAGTTACCTCATAAAGAAATCTTGATTTCTTTATTCCCCATGATTTTCTTTTATGGGGATTTTTTTTATACTTCGTTGATGACTTCGTACTTGGTATCAATATTTCATAAAATACTAATAGCTTCTATATGTTTGGATATTCCAGCATCATATATTTTTTTAGCTGTCATATTGAGCGTTGCTCATGATCACATAAAATCATCAATAAGCAGAACTTTTTTATACTTTGTATCTTGTGATGACGTAATAAATAATGTATTGGTTGCATTTTTAATTCTTTGTTCCATACTCTTGAGAGATTTTTGTGGTATTACTACTCATGCTGGGAAAAATTTACCCATTGTTATTTCAGGGAGGTTGATGCCTAATTGTTTTTTGATCTCATACATAAACTGAATAGGTCTTGTAATACTAGGAGGTATAAAACAAATAGCATCAATATGATGAAGTTTGATATAATTACTAATAGGGTATTTTATTGCTTGTACTACTTTCTTGATAAGGTCTTTGTTTTGGGATTGTTTTGCATAAAAAGTAATACTACCGAGCTTTGATTTACCAAAGTGTCCTATTTGGTATGCGTGTACAAAGTGGAGAGCTTCCAAATAGAGTGTTCCTAATTTGTTGTCCAGATACTGGTATCAATTGATCAATCATAGCTCATCTTTTTGTTGTTCGATGGCGGTAGTAAAATGATAGTATAAATCAAACTGTTTGTGAACATCCATTCATCTTTGGATACATCGTTGGATAAAACCGTCATATCATGAGAGTACTTGACCATCGCTATCGTAGGTATAATAATTCTGATTAAGAAATTGTTGATTAGTATAAGAAAGTCACTTACTTTTTTCATCAGTATTGGTTATTACAGTATTAGTTATAGCATATACTACTTTGGGTGCTGATCAGAGTTTTTGAATTAATCACTTTTCTATAAGATCTTTGAGATGACGATGTATAATAGATCTGTTTATCTTAAAATGTGCTATGAGTTGTTTTACGCTCAATGGTCATTTTGATTTGATTAACATAGTAAGGTCTGATTTGGTAGTAGTGTAAGTCATACAATAAAAATAATTAACATAAAATAAATACTCTTCCATTTACCAAAACAATAGTTCTCTTTTGATACTTAATTGGTATTATTTCCCAAGGTTCCT
>DAOQQF010000066.1:0-3022 GCA_035333525.1 Candidatus Absconditabacterales bacterium
TGCCGAACCTCTTAAGCTACGACTTGCTAAGGTAGGATATGAACGCATGCAAGAAACCGTAGACCCTGCACTCAGTATCGATAGAGCAAGAGAAAATCGAAAGAAATATGGAAGAAGTGAAAAGCGAATCCAACAACGCATGATGGGACAGGAAACAAGAAATAAACTCACTGACTATCGAAAAGACCACGATATCAAAGAAGGCGAAGAATACGCTATCCTTACTAATATCATCCATGAAGAACGAACGGGGCTCTCTGTCAAAGACCATAAGAAACTCAAATGACTCAAATCTCAAAATCTGAGAGACCACATGAGCGAAGCAGAGTTGATTTTTACTGCACTTGCAGAACTGTCTACTCGTCAGATAGCTGAAACGGAACAAGCCACAGGACTAACACAAAACAAAAAAGCAAGCAAACAGTGATGAGCTATCGCCAAGAAAGCAAGAAAAGAGCTCGAAGATAAGACATGAAGTTCAGTCATTACAGGACAGAATTTTTTACCACCCAAGAAGAAATAATGCATATCACCAAAACCCTGTTTACAGAATTTACCACCACGCCCAAGCTAGCTTGGTTTCATATGCATGATAAAGAAACATATAATCAGATATTAGAAGCGGAATATGGTGCGATGGATGGGGCTCAGATAGGACAGTCGATAGAAGACCAAGTCAAAGCATTGTTGTGAACTCATACGATTGTGACACCTGAGTGAGATTATGATGCATGTGCAACTGAAACCCAACAACTCCTTGCATCACAACCAGCGGTTATCTACCAACCGCGATTTCAGTCAGATAATCTCATGATTAGATGTGATTTTCTCGTACGCAATGCAGAATGAACCTATGACCTGCGAGAAGTAAAAGCCAAAAATACAGTCAGAAAAACCACCAAAGCAGAGCCATTGCTTGATGAATTGATAAGTGATATTAGTTTTCAAAAGTATGTATTAGAACAAACCTTATGAAGTGCATTTTCTGGGAAATGCTTCTTAGTCTATCTGAATAAAGACTATGTCAGGCAAGGAGATTTAGATATTGCTCAACTTATCAAAACTGAAGAAGTAACGCATAAGATGATGACTAGTGAACAAGTGAGTCAGATTATCACTACGATGCAAGCACAGTTACCATTGGAGAGAGAAGCATTTGAAACAATCTATCCCTATAACAATGATGATTATTTGACCTACTTCGGAGAACCAGCTCCAAAATGAAGTATTCGATATATTCCATGAATAGGTAACAAAAAGAAGACGCTGTATGAATCATGAATGACAGATATTCTTACACTCTGAGAGCAAGAGAAAAAGCTCTTATTATCCAGCAAGTGAGAAGTCTCAAAAGCATCACAGTATGTAGACCTCTATCAACAAGGAGAGACTGTTATCAACACCGACTGAGTCAAAAATAAACTATCACAACTACACTATCCGCTCTTCTTTTATGACTATGAAACAGTCACTAGTCCAGTACCTCTTTTCGATGGGACAAGTCCACGACAGCATATTGTCGTGCAGTATTCAGTCCATAAAATCGATGCAGATGGTACAATAACACACAAAGAAGCATTGATAGATGGTAGTATCGCAAATAATAAAGCTATCATTGACCAACTCTATCATGATTTGGAATGATGACAGTGAAGTTATATCGTATGGTTTAAGTGATTTGAAAACAAAAGAAACGAAGAGACCGCTCTCATGTATCCAGAATACAAACAGTTTTTTGAGACAGTAAACACAAACACTTTTGACCTCATGGAAGTTTTTAGTGAGTTTCACTATTTCGACAGAAGATTCAAAGGTAGTGCGAGTATCAAAAAAGTATTACCAGTCCTGACTGATATCACATACGATGGGCTTGAAGTCCCAAACTGAGCAGTAGCTACTGGATTACTCTTAGATATCGCAACTGGTAAACTTACAGGAGAGTTATTAGCAACTCACAGAGACAATCTACTGACCTATTGTGAGCAAGATACATGGGCTATGGTGAGAATTTGGCAGGAGTTAGTAAAAAAATCATAGTTTTAATAGCCTTTTTTTGACAAAATTTATTTATTTCTTATAATTAAGAAAAGATTTTTAAGAGGATAATATAATGTCTATGCTCACTCCATCTTCATTAGAAAAGCAATATCCGAATACAGGTAAAAATACTGTAGAGATTTCTGATGCTGAAATAAAAGGAAAAGAAGAAAAAAATACCATAGTACAATATCAATTAGCTGAAGAAAATGCTATACAAAAAAGTGAACAAGAAAATAAGGTAAAAATATTAAAACAAGTCCTTTGGGTCAATACTGAGTTTCAAGAAAGTATAAATAGCAAGGTATATTATCATGGGACCATGAAAGATTTATCTCAATGATTTGATATAACTAAAAGCAATACTGCTCCTGCTATTTTCTTAAGTGAAGATGAACAATTTGCCGATAGATATTGAATCAATAGAGATGAAGAATTATTTTGATGAAGGACATATAAAGCTACTATTCATTGTAAAAATACATTTAATTTTAGAGATAAAGAAAAACTACAAGAGCTAAGACCACTAATAGAAGAACTTGTATTACAATGATATACATACGCACCTAGTGGTATAAAAATAGTTAAATATCCAATTGAATCTTTTAATGGTATGAGTAATCCGTCTATAGCAGAAATTGTGAATCATTATATGCGAAGATTAGAAAATGGGTCGCGAAGAATGCTTGAATCACCTCCATTTATAGAGTATTTGAAAGAAAAATGATATGATAGCTTTATTATTACAGAAACAGGGAAAGATAATATAGCAGTATTTGATACATCGTTAGTGAAATTTCACTGATACAAAGAAGAGGATGGCAAATGGATTGAGAATATTCGTAAAGAATACCTACTCTCAGAAGATTACAAGAATTTCTGACGATTATCTAAAGAAGAGAAAACAATATATCTCCAAAAACAAGAAGATGCTTATAAGTACTACTTATCATGAGATATAGAACAACATACACAAAAGAAAGTA
>DAOQQF010000067.1:0-2879 GCA_035333525.1 Candidatus Absconditabacterales bacterium
GCATTAAAATACTGAAAAGATATACAATATGATATATCTACAGAGTGATACTATAATGAACCGTTTTCTTCAGCATGGTGAAACGGTATTTGAATAAAATTATCGGGAGAAACATTGATGGCGTCTAATACTGATTTAAGAAGCGATAATAGAATTGGCACAAAAGAAGAAGGTAGTCTTAAAAAATATAGTTATGGAGATAGCACATCTATAATTCTCAATAAAGACACATTCTTAACTCATAGTGATTTGCAATATACTGATATGAAATGACATATACATAAATGACACAATGAATTCTTGATTAATAATGCTGAAATAGAAGCTATAGTAATAGATAAAACTAATTCTAAATTAACGCAAGAATTAGAGCAAGAAGCTATGCATTTAGCGAAAAAATATAACATAAAGATACTTTATAACGAATCTCATTCTTTACCACAAATTTCACTAGAGCAAATATTTGATTATTGAGATGTGGCTAAATACAATATTTTTCATGAATGAAAAAAAGTAGGATTTATTGATGTGGGGAAAAATCCAGAAAGTGCAGACATAACTGTATGAGATGTGCATGTTGATGAAAATGACAGAGGGAAAAGGATTTGAGTTGCTACATATATTGATTTAGTAAACAAGTTTCAAAAGCCAATTATATCATTTATGCAAACCGATGAAGCTAGTCGCATTTGGGGGAGTTTGATAAAGAGATGATTAGCTGAAAAAGACTGAGATTTGTGATATAGATTTAGAAAGTTAGATGTTTTGATTCGTGAATGAAAAGCAAGTAAAAATCCTGTCACATGACAAATAGAAATAAAGATTTAGTTAACAACAAATTTCATGCCAACTCACGCTCGTAGAAACATTCTTCTTCAATCACGAATCAACTTCCTTTCAGGAGTAGTGTTTCTTGTACCGTTGATTACATTGTTCTACAAGTATGTGGGACTATCGCTTGCTCAGATTATCATAATCACAAATGTGTCGACGCTAGCTGTATGGCTTTTTGAGTTACCTACATCAGTGTGGGCTGATACAGCATGAAGAAAGAAAGCTCTTGTGATGTCTGTCATCTGTAATTTTACTTGAGCATTACTCATCCTCTTAGTACCTAGTTATATTGGGTTTATCATAGCATCTATTTTTAGTGGATTATATTTCGCATTTTGGAGCTGAACTGGACAAGCATTCTTAGAAGATAATCTAAGGATATTAGGCGAAGAATCTAGTTTTGGGAAAAAGATTGGACATTTGATGGCTATGGAAAGTTTAGCATGACTCATCACGCCATTGATAGCCTCAGCTATTCTCAAATTCTTTGGTAATAGTGGGTATACTATCCTTGCATGATTAGATGTGCTTTCAGCACTAGCACTGGTTATTTTGACATTGCAACTTCGTGAACTCAATGTATACGAAAAACTCACGTCATGGAGACATTCGTTGAAGACTAATCTAGAAACAGCAAAAATCGCTATAAAAAATGTTGTATCAAATAAATCATTGAGACTGATTCTTCTTTATCGTTCACTAGCGAATCATGTAGCATTTATCTTTATTATATCATTGCCACTTCGTGTGCAATATGGGATGCCTGAATGGATGGCATGAGTACTGGCAACTATAGGAACATTAGCAGTTATGGGAGCTAATAAATACACCTACAAAATAGGAGAAAAATATAGTTACAACACAGCATGGGTAGTAGCAACACTGTCACAAGCAGTCTTACTTATTTTCATTGGTTTGTTTGTCAAAAACTGGATAGTGATGTCAATCTTACTTATATTTTTTAATCTCTTTGAGTGAATGCGACAGCCCGCATGGAACCATGTGCTTGTAGAACAAACACAAGGGAAAGCTATCGCAACTACACGTTCTATCATATTCTCAATATTCGCATTGTATACAACATTTGGCAAACAACTGCTCTCATACTTTGACCCACAATATGCATTGATTTGATTAGGAGTATTTATGATTATTGTGAATATAGTGCTTGGAAACAAAATAATCAATTTAAAAGCTTAAACTAAGATTTCTATACTCTTCATACTTTATCGTATAATTGATTTTATCAGTAGTAGCAAAATCTACTCCAAATACTTTTTTGTAAAACTCCCATCTGTCAGGTGTGGAGATTTTTGAATTTCTATATAAGACGATATCGCCATTTTTGCTATAGATATTCACTAAGAAGTTGTCTTTTCTGTCTTCATAAATACGAACAGTAGGAGTCTTGCCCTGTCGATACTCTACGATATAGCCATGTTGTTGGAAGTTATAGATGATATTTTGTATAGTATATCTTGCTTCATATCATAGGTTCGTTTCTACTGCATCCAAAAAATCAATTTCGTTTCAGGATTTGCTCGTAGAGACTCATGAAGAAGTTTGTTTGATAATTTCTCCACCGTATCACTTTGGAATGATAAATTCTGAATTTTCATGACGGTAGTACCTAAGGTCTACGAGATAAAAAGAAAATCTACTATTTTGATTTATAAAGTGTATTTGTTCTAGTATTCTAGGAGGAATTTTATCGGCTACTGCCACGAATTGATAAACTCATTGTTTGATATTCTGTTTAAAATTTTCTATGATAATATCTGCTAGTTCTTCGCTTGTTTGAAAGGTATCAAGTATAGATTGTTTGATATTGATATTTTTAGATGCTAGATGGGTAATAAGGTCTTGAGGGTCTTTATATTCAGTCCATAACGCAACGCCATAGTCTAAGAGTTGAGCTATGATATTTCTTCTGTCAGGATTTCTGAATAGCTTAGTCTCTATGATGTAAACATTGCCTGCATTATCAATGCCCAGTCAATCTAAACGACCATAGTTTGTCGATAGTTCACGAATCAGGACAAGAA
>DAOQQF010000068.1:0-2866 GCA_035333525.1 Candidatus Absconditabacterales bacterium
TATTTGTTTCGGAGAGAACCAGCTATCACGTTATTCGATGAGCTTTTCACTCCTAGACACGGCTCATCCGAAGGATTTGCAGTTCCAACCGGTTCGGTCCTCCTTGCCGATTTCTCGGCAGATCAACCTGGCCATGACTAGCTCATAACGCTTCGGGTCAATTAACAGCAACTAGTCGCCCTATTCAGACTCGCTTTCGCTACGGCTCCGGCTATTATTGCCTTAACCTCGCTACTGTCAATTACTCGCTGACCCATTCCTCAATAGGTACGCTGTCACCCCGAATAATCGGGGCTCCAACTCCCTTGTAAGCCAAAAATTTCAGGATCTATTTCACTCCGCTATCCGCGGTTCTTTTCACCGTTCCCTCACGGTACTATGCGCTATCGGTGTGAGAAAGTATGTAGTCTTAGACAGTGGTCTGCCTAGCTTCACGCCAGATTTCACGTGTCTGACGTTACTTAGGTGTTATCACCAAAGAGAGGAACGTACGCATACAGGATTTTCACCTTCTATGATTGAACTTTCCAGAACATTCTACTCCGTACCTCTTTTGTCACTTTGGTCATTGATACTAGTCAATGAATGATAATCCTACAACCCCAACTATGCAACGGCTAGTACCTTACACAATAATTGGTTTGGACTCCTCCGCGTTCGCTCGTCACTACTAACGGAATCTCTTACGATTTCTTTTCTTCTTGGTACTGAGATATTTCACTTCCCAAGCTTGCCGAACCCAATATGGGACATCCCTAAGGATAGGTTTCCCCATTCAGACATCCACGACTATAACGATTGTTGGCATCTTGTCGTGGCTTTTCCCAGCCAACTAGGTCTTTCTTCGGCTTTCTCACCCAAGGCATCCATTTTTGGCTCTTAAACATATGTAACTCCTTCCAAAAAATTCAATACTTGAATATGATTGGAACTATATACCTATGAATATATATAATTATAATAATAAATAATCTGATTGTATGTTCATATCATGATTATAACAATCATCATGATACGTTTTGTAAGACACTTTAATATATCATCAATCAAGTAAAAACAGATAGTTATTATATCAGTTTTACCAGAGCAAGAAATAAAAAAAAGCTCTCACATGTTGACACAGTAATGAACTACGCGTGGTTCACCTAATAATATTTCGGTTATTAATTTCAAGACATTTTTATAAAAAATGTCAAAAACGTTCTCTCCCAATTATAAAGCATATTTTGAGATGCAACAACAACTCTCAAACACATTTTTTCTTTCAGAAAGAGGGCAAAACAAGAAAATGATTGACAAGAAATAAAGACTTATTACAAACATATTGTAAAAAAACATAATAAAACTATAGAGTGAACTCATAGAGTATATTCAGCTTCAGATTATCCAGTTTATTACTCATCAATTTATCACTCATGATCTTATTTTCACTACTACTTACCACAAGTATATTTGTGCGACTCTTCTTCCAAGTTGGGGTTGCTCGAATATGAATCATACCAGTAGCAACTGTAGTGGCATTGTTTTTTGGTTCATGAATACAATCTAGCCATTCATCAGGTATCAAACAGTATATGGAAAACCATCTCCAATCATTTTCACGAATACTAATTATGATTGGTGTTCTGATTATCTTATCATTGTATAATATATGACGAGCTGTATGATCGCTCTATATTATCATTGGAAATGCCTTATTACTAGGTGGTATGTATATAAGTCATAGCACGCAATGGCAATGACCAATTCAAGCAAGTATTGTTTTCAATATGATAATATATATTATAAGCTGATGATATACCGCATCTCTGCTATGAGATCGAACGATGATGATCGATCTATTGGGCTGACTCACTGGTATGTTGTTTGCCTTTTGGTCATTATACTATTTTATAATAAGGTCTTTCACTCTTTTCCCAGCTCCTGGATTAGGTTATCAATTGCTTGGTATCTGACATATCTTTATTATTACCATTATTATCAAACTTACTATAGGAAGTAATCCATTGATATGACTCATTATTACTCAAATATACATAGCTTGTGTATTATATTCTATTTCCTTGATCAAAGACACTATTCAAGCATTTCAAAGTTCTACTATTGACCTGGATGTAGAATATATTATGAGATGATACAGAATCAACCAAATACCAAGTATTCAATGATGATTTATGGGTATACTCAATCATCCTTGGATACAAACTATTGTTCACCACATCCCCTCACGACTAACCTCATTACTCAGCATTAGTAGCATCATTGCAACACTCTTATTTTGTATATTAGCCGTGTATTATGGGAATAATGATATGTTAACTCTAGGAGATTTTGGGCTCTTTTTGGTAAATATCATACTCTATTTAACCATTTTTTATGTGTGCAAAAAAACGTGAATTCAAGATCATTTACGAAGATTTTTTGGTTTTTTAGCAATCAATATCTGTTACTTTATTGTCGTTGCACAAGTATTCAACAACGATAATGTGTCAATTCTCTTTTGGTCAATTCTGTGGTCAGTAGCAAATAATCTTGCCCTCAACTACCTTCAAGATCTCAGGTCTTATCTTGGTTCCAAAGATTATCAATATCGACTGATGTCCAACTTTTTTGGATTGATCATCATTGTCTACTTCTTTCTAGGACTCAACTTGGATATATTATTTAAACTTGCTTTCGTCGTTATGATCGTGTGAGTACGACTATTATTGAATAAAGATAATCTAAAAGCTATGATGGACAGAACTGATGAGTAGAGGCAGTATCAAAAGAGAACTATTGTTTTGGTACATACCGATGAGATAACTAGTGAACTATTGGGAATCAAGAATATGGGTAGTTTGCGTTTGTTATACAATCGGTATAA
>DAOQQF010000069.1:0-2862 GCA_035333525.1 Candidatus Absconditabacterales bacterium
CTGTCCGAGTACGAGTATCGATGTATTGAACGACCAGTGATTGAATGGATTGATGAACCAGATTTGGTGGTTTTGGAGATAACAATCATTGATGAACATACAAGGAGAGTAGAGATTATATCTACTTCTCACCAAGAGCAGACAACTACTCCTCATGTGATCCGCCAAAGGCGGATCTCTACGTTGCTGGGGCAGGGTATACTTTCGTCTACGTTTGTACGTTATTTTATAGGAGGTGTGCTATCTGCTCTCATTGATCTGTTTTTTCTCTATTGTTTCACAGAATTTCTGAATATCCACTATTTGATATCTCAAATTCTCTCTTTTGGTATTGCCTTCTTTTTTGGGTTTTGGTTCCAAAAGACCATTACCTTTCGTGATAGATCAGATAAACATCTTACACAATGAGCCAGGTTTCTTATCTTTCAGCTTATAGGATTATGATTCAATATCCTTATTCTTCATCTCATGGTTGATACCTTTGGTGTGTACTACTTACTATGATCGATTGTCGCTAAGGGAGTTGTTTTTTTCCGAAATTTTTCCATGAATAAACGATTTAATTTTGCATAATCGTGCCAATTGGTTTGGAGTTTTTAACTCGTGCAACTGGTAATTATGTTTTTTTGGTATTGGCTTTTTTTCGTAATCTGATTATGATGGTTTAGTTGTACTCATCATTGGGTATGACTATGATTATGGGCTCTCTTGTATCTTGTATGATGATGATTTGTTTTGTCATACGAAACACTTAATCGTCGTTATATGTTGTTTGTATGAACAATTATCTGTTTGTGATGTATGAGTGGAGGAGTAGTAATGTTGTATGATCATCTTTTTGTATCATGAATGACTCATTATGGATGAGATACCTCATGGAGTGGGACATGAATCGTTGTTGGTACGACCAAACCATGAACGATACTTTTCCAAGATAGCCATCATAATCAACGATTGGGTATTTCACCAAAACAAGTGGAAGTATGACAGATAGTAATGATCAATGGTCGTATCACGACTGTAGCTCATCGTCCTCACCGTTTATGGTCCAATTGGACTACCTTTGATTACTCACAATGGTTATGGATCAAATGATATCAAGGAGTAATCCATATCAATACTCTTTACAAAGTAGGAACTCATAAGAACTGGTCTACACGGACAAAACAATCACTCTACAATCTAACCAAACAAGCTTATGGTGATACAGATTATCGTTGATTGCTTGTTGGCATGTTGATATGAGGAAGGGCATTTCTTTCGCAGGAACGTTATGATGAATTTGTTCAGTCATGATTAGTACATTTGATAGCAGTCAGCGGTGGTAATATGGTTTTGATATGATCAGTAATAGGGTTATTTTTATTTTGGATGCCATATTATCTCAGACTATTATGTATTGTTTTATGATTGATTGGATTTACGATTATATGTGGTATGGATAGCTCGGTAGTAAGAGCATTGGTTATGGGCACTATAGGAATACTATGATTATTTGCGGGCAGAATAGTAAATATGTTGAGAATTATCGGTGTGACAATGATGTTGATGCTTTTAGTGAATCCGTATCGATTAGTTTTTGATCTATGATTTGGGCTTAGCTTTGGGGCAGTGACAGGTATTATTATTACTTCCAAGGCTCGAACTCACATGATCGATAGGTACGATATTGATTATAAATGGATACGTTGGTTACTGTACTCTTTTATAGGTTGAATGATTATACCTGCTGTATGAGCTACATTGGGCGTTGTTCCTTTGTTACTTATGAGTACATGAGTCTATAATCTGACTTGATTCATAGCTTCATTGGCGACACAACCACTTGTACCATGGATTACCTTATGATGATGAGTAACCTTGATGTTGGAATCTATGAATGTAAGTATACCATGGATAGTATATATTATAAAACGAAGTATAGACTTGATGTTTTGGATATGACATCGATCGGTACAGTATGCATTGATTATACAGACAAGTGATCGATGATGGATCATAATGGTAGTATTTTCATTGAGTGTATTATGATGATGTTGGATGATAACAAAAAAAACTTCTATAGGTAAGTTTTCTCTTGAAATCACTCCTCCTGATCATTATAATATATGACTATTTATTTTGTTATTTTTCTCTTCTATGTCTTTTCCTTACTATAGTGTATGATTGTGATTGATGGTATGATGCCTTATGATGGGATGATGAGCGTGGGCAACATGAAGTTTGGTACCTAGTACGACTACAATGGTACAAGTTATAGTTACTACGTGAGCTGATGGTACTGTTCATCGTAAAACAGTCACTTCCAAAACAGTGGTTAACTCCGTTGATGAGATCAAAAACACATTAGTTACTACATCGGTCAATAATGAGCACCTTCTTTATGACACTATTCAAACATATAGGAAATCAAACAAAAACAAGGTTACTCTCAAATATAGTACTAAACTCGCTTCTATTAGTAGATGATATGCCAAGTATCTAGCAGACCATAACTACTTCAACCATACCTCCAAGGAATGAGCAAATGGTAAGTCAAGACTAGTAAGTTGAGGCGTTACAGAAAATACCTATTGGTGAGAGCTTCTTGCCAAGGCGATTGATGTTCAACAAGCATTTGATACTCTCAAAGGAAGTAAACTTCATAATGAAATTATGTTAAAAGATGACTACACGGTCATGGGTGTATGATACTATCAAGGTTCTTGGGTAGTTATGTTTTTGTATGATAAAACATTGAAATATGCTGACAAACAACAACCAACACTAAAAGCGACTCCCAAAAAACTCAAAAAGAAAAAACTCACACCGATTGTATAACAAACGCGAACTACCCATTTTCTTGATTCCCAATAGTTCGCT
>DAOQQF010000070.1:0-2659 GCA_035333525.1 Candidatus Absconditabacterales bacterium
GAAATAGTGAATTTCAAGCAATTCTACCACTCAAAGGTAAAATTCTTAATACTGAAAAAGCCCACATCCAAAGCATTCTTGCTAACAATGAAGTTAAATCACTTATTTTGGCTATAGGAATAGGAATCAAAGATGGTATTGATATGACCAAGCTCAGATATGGAAAAACAATTATTATGACCGATGCGGATGTAGATTGATCACATATTCGCGTATTACTCCTTACGTTTTTTTATCGTTATATGAGACCATTATTGGATGAAGGTCATGTTTATATCGCCGTACCACCATTGTACAAAATTTATAGTGGGAAAAGACAAGTCTATATTTATGATGCTGGCAACAAGACATTGGAAGAATTAGCTTTGGAAAATGGTTTTGAAGGTAAATATGAGGTTCAAAGATACAAAGGTTTATGAGAAATGAATTACGATCAACTTTCTGAGACAACAATGAATCCAGCATCTAGATCGATCAAACAAGTTAGAATTGAGGATGCTGAAGAAGCAGATAAACTCTTTAGAATACTTATGGGGGAAGACACTGAAAGTAGAAAACACTTTATCTTGAGTCACGCCAAAACAGTTAAAGAGTTGGATGTATAAACCTTATCACTGCTATGACGCCAACTACCTTTCATATCCTCATTTATGGATGTCAGATGAACTATGCTGACAGCGCTAGAATCAAAGCTGTACTCACCAATGCGTGAATGCAGTATGTTTCTGATATCAATCAAGCGCATCTGATTATTTTTGATACCTGTAGTGTGAGACAAAAATCTGAAGATAAGGTTACTGGTAAGATGTTGGAGATCAGACCCGATCAAAAAGTACGAATGACCGGATGTATGATTCAACATAATCTAAAAAATCACCTTATCAAAAAGAGAGCTACTCGCGCCAAGGCAAAACTTCATTATGGAAATTTTATCTGATGAGTAAAAAGTATTAATCCTGATATTATAGGACGAACAAACGCTATAGAGGATGATATCAAGAATATCCAAGATCCATCCAATGTTGTGTATGTAAATAACATGTTTAGCCCGCTACGAAGTACCCTCAATCAACAATTTCCCAATATAGAGCTTTTTTTTCGTATTGATGATACATGATTTTTACCATTATTGGCTTCAAAATTAGGATATACAGTAACAATCAATCATGACCTAACTAATGAGTACTCATCAATAATACCACACAATAGTAATCAACTTTTTACAGAACATACCAAAACAGCTTTTGTACCTATCTCTACTTGATGTTCGCAGTTCTGTTCTTACTGTATAGTGCCATATTCCAGATGATTGGAGAAAAATCGCCCTCTTGATGAGATTATCTCAGAGGTAAAACATCACCTAGATCATGGTATTCAAGAGATTGTTCTCCTTGGTCAAATAGTAAACAAACACCCTGATTTTGTATCTATTTGTAAAACGATACTCACACTCCCTGGTCTCAAACGACTAAGGTATACCTCTCCATATCCAACATTTTTTTCTGATGAACTTCTCAAACTTCATACCAACGAACCTGCAATGTGTCCCCATATCCATATGCCACTTCAGTCTGGTAGTGATCATATGCTACGTAAGATGTTTAGATGATATACTGCTTCAGATTATAGAACATTTGTCGATAAGATAAGAAGTATTGATAGGCCGATAAGTATTACAAGTGACATCATCGTATGACACCCAGATGAAACCGAACACGATTTTCAAGATTCACTGGATATGATTACTTATGCTCAGTTTGATATGATCTATATTGGTATCTACTCGCCTCGCCCAGGTACTCTATGAGCAAAAAAATACGAAGACAATATCCCCATGAAGGTAAAAAAAGCAAGATGGAGTGAGATGAATGATTTACTAAGATCTCTTTCTTTGAAAAATAACCAACAAGATAGAGATACTATCAAGGAGGTTATGGTTACTCGTCAACTCAAAAATGGTTCTTTTTTTGGCTACACTGATAGTATGAAAAACATTATTATTGAGTCATCAAATCGTATTAATAAAGACATGATCGGTAATATTATTCATTGTAAGATACTCTGAGCAGAAGCATTTAAGTTATTTGGAGAGTGTTGTTAATAACCTAAAAACTCATTGACTTTGATACATGATTTATTATTTTGATTTATTATTATCGTTCTATTTACTTCTGTATTATACATATGCAATCTATTCTTTCTCAAGAACAAATAGGTTTTATTCGTGAGTACTTCCCAAAACTCGCTCAACTCTACTGATTTAATATGAATGAGATTATAGCAACACTATGATCTCACCTTAAATGTACGAATCAAGAAATTACAAAAGCTATGGTGGCTCTTATGTGAGAATCAGCTCATAATCCTATCAACTGAGAACATAACGAGGTAAATAATCAGACACATAGAGTAGATTCAACTACCATAGATGATGAATGAGATCGTGTGTTCAATAAAACTATCACAATAGATTTGAATGCATTGATAATAGAATGTGATAAGGGCCGGAACACAGACCCATTGGATACATATCACCACATTGATAGAGATTGATTGACTAGAAAATATAATATATAATACTTATCCAATTACTCATTACATAGAAGGAACCTTGGGAAATAATACCAATTAAGTATCAAAAGAGAACTATTGTTTTGGT
>DAOQQF010000071.1:0-2455 GCA_035333525.1 Candidatus Absconditabacterales bacterium
ATAGGAAATTGAGTACCAGAGATAGCACAAGTTTTCCATTCTATAATAGGGTCATTGGTTTGTCTAGAAATATACTCATAGACTTCACGAGAGGTGTAGATCATACGATGTAAGTAAAAAGTAAAACATAGAAAGATAATACTATAATGAAATATTCTTTTTATCTTAATATGTTTTCTTTTGCATTTTGCAATATAATATGTATAATAAGTGTGAATGTCATCATCACAACACACTATTTCAGAGTATCTTATATCGCTTTGATTGAGTTCATCACAAGCGATGATTTTTGTATATTTGTATCAATATGGACCAAAACCAGCTTCAAGTGTTGCCAGAAATATCGGTGGTGAGCGCACCAATGTGTATAAACTCATTGAAACGATGATACGCCAATGATATCTAGCACAAACAACCATAAAATGAGTGAAACAGTTTTTTGTACCAGATAAAAATGTTTTACGTAATCACAATGAACACCAAAAACAAGAGCTTACCTCCAAAGAACAACTACTCCCTCAATTAGAACATGCACTTATGCAAATCGATCAGGAACGCATGTCTCCACTTCCTGCAATGCGTTTTTTCCAGTGAGCATCTGATATCAAAACCATGATTCATGATCTCATTCAACATATACATCATACAAGCCTTAAGATGATTAGGTTGTTTTCTACCAATACTATCGAATCACAAGTAAGTAAGGATCATTTTGGATTATATACTCAAGAGCTTATGGAATATATCGATAAGCAGAATATAGTAGTAGAAATGCATCTTGGTAATGGGATTATGCTTTTGGAACAAATGATACAAAGTTATGATATATCATTGATAAATCAACTACCAGCATGACAATCTTCATTGATGATTATTGTAGCATGATCTATCTCATATATTATACTATTCAAACATCAACCTGCAGGCATCAAAATTGAGTCTCCAGAACTTAGTCATGTATTAACCTTTTTCTTAAAGCAATCCAACTACTGATAGAACTACCTCAATCACTATTTCTCATTTTCTTCCCTGTTTTTCTGAATTAAAATCCCTATAGAGCGGATTGTTTTTTTTATTTTCTTTTTTCGTATATATGAAAACAAGTATTCAAAGTTTTGTGGTTTGTTTTATGATGATCCTCTTGTCACGAGGAGTTTCTTGGTCTGCAACTATTTATATGAGTACTCAAGAAGCGAAAGAAAATAATCTCACTGGACAATACATTGCCGATAGTTTGGATGATTATTGGATAAGCTGATTTGATCCAATTATTAACTCTACATCGTATCTATATACCCAAACTCCATTTACTATAACCTGAAATATAGGCACGTCTACAGTAATTTTGGAGTACCCACAAATCAACGCTCCTACTATCAAAACAAGTATTTCACTAAGAAATATGACATGATCTGATCTTCGTGGTCAACTTCATACGACGTCTTTCCCTTCTATCAGTGATGCATCTACACTTCAAGACACTGCACCAAAACCATTTTCTCTCAAAGATAGTTTCTTTTGGAATGAAGAGTCCGCTTGATCAACAACAAGCAAAAATGGAATTTTATTTGAATTTAATCAGCCTATCTGATGATTTTGAGTACGACTATGAGATGTTGAAACAAGAACTGATGGAACATGAGTAGCTGCAGAAGTAAAATTATTTGATATATATGGGAACCTAATTCAAACACGTTTTATACAACCAACTCTATGAGATCAATCAACATGTTGATGATCAACAAGCACAAGTAGCCCTTCAGAATGTGGTAATGAAACAACAAGATTTGTTGGGTTTACAGACAATACTTATCAGGTTGCAAGTATGCTTATCATAGTGTGAGACGATGATGCTTGAGACGATGGTTTTCGCGAACATCTGAGTTTTGTATGACCAACAGTTGCATTGGAGATTAAACCATGAATGTGTAATACTACTATCAATAATAGTTCGTTGGACACTTGATCACTACCTTCTGTAGACACACTCTGTAGTCAATGAGTGATAAGCTGATTAATACAAACATCATCATGACGAAGCCGAACATGCGAATGAATAAACACAACTAGTTCGTCATCGTGTTCACTAACTATCGCACTCCCCACACCTCCAACAACAGGTACTGGAAATAGTTCAAGTTGATCATCAAATAATACTGGAAGTTCTTCCAATTGATCTGGGATGACTACAAACTCATGATCTACATGAAATACTTGATGAAATATAAATACAGGAAGTACTATGAATACGGGAAGTACAATAACATCAGGATCCATAACGACTGGAAGTAGTACTGGAAGTTCTTCAAATAGTAGTACTGGAAGTTCAACATCATGATCTGTTATGAGTTGAAGTTCAACGCAGTCTGGAAGTAGTAGCACTGGAAATTCTTCCGGTACTACTGGAAATAGTTCAAGTTGATCATCAAATAATACTGGAAGTTCTTCCAATTGA
>DAOQQF010000072.1:0-2398 GCA_035333525.1 Candidatus Absconditabacterales bacterium
ATTAAATGCAACAAGGAGTAACGTAATAACGCTTATGGATAATGATAATGTATTTTGGTTCATGATTAATAAAGATAAAGATAAAAGATAAATAAGAATTAACAACAATGTTTTTAGATTATTTTTTTAGATTGAAATTACTGAATTACTATTTCACCCTGTTTCATACCCATTGAAGCACACACAAGTTTTATGGTACCTGGCTTTGTCCCATCAACATCAATTTCAAATGGTTCTCATTTTTTTATTGTATGAGGTCATTTTCCTGGTATAACAACTTGTGTCATACATCATCTACCATCTGAATTTGGAGTGACAACCAGTTTATAATTTTTACCGACAGCAAGTTTAACTGAGCTAGGTACAAATTGTGTACCATTATGTCATACATTCACTGTTTCAGTTGTAGTGTTTTTGGCAATAGTAGTTTCAGATCACCCTATATCACTGAGTGCTTGGGTAAGAAGTGTTCCATTATAGATGGTATATAATCAGAATACGACGAGTAATGAGGCAATGAGTGGGTTGATCAGTGTAAGCTTATCTTTGATGTACTTAGTACCAAGTCCTACTCAGAATAACACTGGCAAAGTTCCTAATGCAAACGCTCACATAATCGTTGCTCATTCCACAAAACTTCCTGATTGCAATGCAAATAATTGCATACTTTGTGTAAATCCACAAGGAAGTAAGAAAGTCAAAGCTCATACCAATCGAGCATATTTGGGATTTTTGAGATTAAACAATGTCTGACTGAGTCCGCTTGGGAGATGAAATCAGAGTTTGGTAATATTTGGTACAATACCGAGAAGTTGTAAACCAAGGTAAAAGAGCACCAATCCAACAAGAATGCTAAATATCGCATTAAACCAAACTGATCCAGCAAACGAAGATCAAATAAGTCACAAGATTCATCATCATATAATAAAAGCTCAGATCCTTCCAGCGTGGAATTTAATTTGAGTCATGAGTGGACTTCCTGTTTGTACGGATTCGTTATATCAAATAATAATACCACCAGTTACCGCAAGGCAGGTAGAGATAGATGCTACTAATCCGATAATAAATGCCACGCCAAGTGACAATTTGTCGTATTGTGGAATCAATCCAGCAACATCAGATTTCATGAGAATGAAAATCAATACGCCAGCAAGAATCAGTCGAGTAATTTTCTCAATCCATTGATCACTTGTCCAAGGTTGTTTAGTATCTTCTTCTCAGACGGTATAACCAGCATTGTTAATAATATTTTCAATCTCAGACAGATCATTCTGATTATAATCTATTTCACAAGTTCCCGTTTTATGAGATATAGATTTGACGCTACATCATGGCAGATCATTGAGTCTATTTTTGATCAACAGTTCGCATGATTTGCAATGCATACCATTGATATGGAGAGTTTGTTTCATTGTGAAAAAACAGATAGTAAAATAAATGATTATTTAACAAATGTATCGAGTACCGCCTCAAAACTTGTAGCAGGAACGGCTCATGATACTTTTGTATATTCTCCAGACTCATTATTAACCACGATATTTCCTGGCGTCCCTGTGACTCACAATAGTTGTCAGAATTTTTGTTGATCTGATACTTTGTTAGCCATTTCATTGCTGTCAAGACATGCCGTTAGCTTGATTACATCAATTCCTTCTGCTTCAGCAGTAGCTTTGATGATTTCCAAAGTTGGTTTTCATCATCCAGCCTGTGTTTTGGTATAGAGTGAATCTGTAAAGCTCGATCATTTTTCAAATCAGCCAATTTTCTTTGCACATTCAATTGATTCTCATGCTTTTTGAGCGAGAGGATGAAATCAGAGCGGAAAGTGAGCATATGCAACGTTCACCTTATCACCATATTTTGTGAGCACTGCATCGAGTGTTTTATTATTACTATGTCTTTGACAGAACGGACATTCCACATCCGCAAAGTAAATAATAGTTGCTTTTGCATCTTTATTTCATTTCACGCCACCCAAAGAAGCATAAAAATCTTTGAACTTAGTAACTTCAAGTTTGTTTGTTGGATTTGGAGCAACTGCTTGCTGTGTAGGTTGAGCAGTTCATCACTGACATCAAGCTCAAGCTGGTGCTTGCTGTTGAGTAGGCTGTACTGCTACTTGTTTTTGAGTATTTGATTGAATAGCTTGATTTACAATAGTTTTGACTTGGTCTTCATTGATTCCTTTAGATGAACCAAAGTATCATGAGACACCCATTCAAAAAGTAAGTAAAGAAACCACAAGTGATATAATGCTTACTGTTTGTAAAGAATTAGTAATTTGTTCAGGATTTTTCATTGTGAAAAAATAGAATAAGTAAAAAGTAGAGAGAAATAGAAAGATCCCTTAGGATCTATTATCCTACAGTACTAATTGAATTATTCCAACACGATAATG
>DAOQQF010000073.1:0-2370 GCA_035333525.1 Candidatus Absconditabacterales bacterium
TAGTTCGCTAGTTATATCATCGGTATTTACCAAAATAATAGTTCTCTTTTGATACGTAATTGGTATTACTTATTTCCCCAGGTTCCATAATAGCCATTTCTCATAGAGAAGCCTACTTGAGTAAAAGCTCTCCTCATACTCTCTTTCGAAATCTAGTCCATACTCCTGTAGTCAACACACGATGAGATGAAACTTGAATCAAAGCATCTCACGAGAGAGTAAATCAAAACATCGTTTGTTGAGATCATGACATTCATCATCAATAATAGCCAAATAAGTAATTATTAAATACTATGTTTCAAGAGTTTGTCTGTTTCAAAAGAAATCATCTTGAAAAATCATACACTTGATTAAGATGTGGTATAGTAGATAGGTCATAAGAAGCAATACTCTCTCAAGGTGCATAGATAAAATTAGTAGGCTCAACGTTATCAAAAACACTATACCATGTTTGATAAATTCATCACGATGTCTGGATTACTCATCTTCGTAAAAACGGTTGTAATGGTTCAGGAACAATAATAACACGTTTGATCGATGCACTATCATAATGAAGTCCAAAAGCACGAGTAATATGTTGGTAAGACGTATATTTAAATAGTCAGCATGCACATAAATAGATACATACAAATCAAAGAATGGATAGACTGATAAATTTTCTTGAACGTGATATAATATATGATACAAATAAGATCAGAAGTCCTACCCGCATTCAAAAGTCTACCACAAAAATTATATCTCAACTTGAAACCCGATTACTCCATGGAAGAAATCGCCTCATCCCATAGGTTGTAAGCCAATCAATAATGAGATGACCGCCAAAAATAGTTATAATACAAGACCATATAATATTCAAAACCTTCTCCCATAGCAGTTTTCATGATTTTAAGAGTGATACAATGATTCATGTAATAACTCCGATTCCAAGTCATCCTATGATCGAATGCATCACTCCCCTATGAAAGAAAAACTGATCAAGCGGATCAGTATACAACAGTTTAGCAATAAAAATGTCGCTATCAGGAATATTGGCGATTAATCATCATAAAAGGAAATTTTTGATGGTGTATTTTTTGGTACTCAAAGTAAAAAGAGCTCATCAAATAATTCATTGGGTGATATTATCCATGTAATAATAGAGTAAAACAAGGTAAAGAGTTCTTTATACGGATTACAAGTCGCTTGGTAATAGTATCATACTAATATGAGAAACTCAAGCTAAAAAATACTTGACAATATTAATATATTTATTATATAGTAATCCTCCAAAAAAAAAGGAGTAAAATATGAAAAATAAAATTATAACGAGTTGTTTAATTACGATTATTATTGTTATTGAATATATCTTAATAGATATAACAATAAATAATCTTCATGTTTACTGGTGGCTTGGCTGGTACCACTCCCTCTACCCTTCTGTAGTAAGTAATTGTCAAAAAATCATGTTACATGACGCAAAGCAATTATTTATCAAAGATCTAATTATTCTTATGCTTTCCAATAGTATAGTAGTACTGATACATTATCATGTACGTACCAAAAACAATTGAGAATAAGTAGTTACAAAATCATAGCATATAGTTTTATACTTATTGTTATGATTTTTTTTATTTACTCAACTTCCCTATATTCATCGTTCACTTACAATCTGGGTATCCGCTACATCATCGAAATGGTCATCTTTTACTCCTTCTGATTATCATCGATTTTCCGCATTCTGGACATAACGGTTTTTGGTCTCATATTTTTTGTTCCAACTCAAATGCAGCTGGAGATTTAATCCATTTTACTGTTGGATAGTCTGATGAGGACAAAAATGGACCAAATCTACCCATTTTGACCACAATGGTCCCCCCTTCTGGACAAGGCTGACCTTCGTATTGAGCTTTGATTGATTCAAGCTTGTTGGCAACATCCTCTGTTTCAGAAATATAATCACATTCTGGATATCTCTCACATCATAAAAATCTATTTTTATTTTTATTGAATCTCACTATAAGTTCTCACTGTCAGCACTTGGGGCAGATTTTACCAGTTCATAGTTTTATCTTTTCTCATCATGATGCAGCTTTGAGTTGAGGTTCAAATCAGGTATAAAAATCCTGAAGCATAGTTTGTCGATTGAGATCTCAGTTTGCTATATCATCAAGTTTATCTTCCATTTGAGCAGTAAATTCATAATTCATAAGATGTCTAAAGTGTTCCTCAAGAAAATCATTGACTCAGTATGCTACTTCTGTAGGTTTGAGTTTACCTTCATCTTTCATAACATATCATCTCTCTTGGATCGTTGAGATTGTACTCGCATAGGTTGATGGTCTACCAATTCACTTTTGTTCTAGAGCTTTTACTAATGTTGCTTCAGTATAC
>DAOQQF010000074.1:0-2274 GCA_035333525.1 Candidatus Absconditabacterales bacterium
AAGTGTTATGATTACGACATGGAAGAGGTCCCGAAGTCTCGGGATAAAATTTCTCGGGAATCTCTTCAAATAAGGATAATACAATACCAAAGGATTTAATATTATAGGTGGCTTTTCATGAATCGAGAGTTTTCCCAGCTTCTATAAGGAATTTATTTATAGGAATAATATTGTAAATATATGATATTTATTGTCAATTAACTCTCCGATTCGACTCGTGATTATTTGACAAAAGAAGATGTTATGAGTATAATGAATCATATTTTTGTATTATCTCTTTATACACATGAAAAACATTATCTTTTTAGTCGTAGGAAGTATCCTTCTTAACTCATTTGCCTTTGCAAGTGTTGATCGTTTTTTAGTCGAAGTATCAAACAACCCTATGATGCTCAACGAAGCAGTTGATCTAACAGTAAAAGCTGTTGATAAAAACTGAACATTGGTGAAATCATTTGTATGAGATGCTATATTAAATATTAAAGGAATTGATGAATGAAAATACACACTACCAAACTGAGGTATTGTCACCTTTTCAAACTCCAATCAAGGAGAGGTTAAATTCCACAAAGGAATTATCTTCAAACAAGTAGGTAAGGCTACTATCACAGCAGAAGATATCCTTGATGATAGTTTATTTGGTAAGCTCGATGTCGAAATCAAAGATCCAGGTGCTACCAGTACACTCAAGGTTATTGATGTAACTTCCCCCATTGCATGAGCGACTGAAACAAATAAAAATATCAATATTATAGGTATGGCTAAAGATCTACCAAATAGTCCTCTTCAGATTATCATAGATGGCAAACCAAATGCTAGCTCATCTACTAATACTAAAGGTGAGTTTAGCGTTTTTGCAAACGAGCTAACCCAATGAGATCATACCTTAAGTGTACAAATAACCAATGCAGGTGGCACGGTAGTAGCAAAATCAGCTGATATAAACTTTACTATTGGAAGTTTGGAAAATGAACTCTATAAGTCAATCAAGGTAGATCCTGGCACTACTATCAAAGAAGGAGAAAAACTTACACTTACTATGGAAACAGCTCCAGAGGTAAGTACTGTTGAATTAATGATTTTGGGCAATAGTTACTATATGGAAAAGGTAAAAAGCGGAATATTTGAAAAAAAACTTAAATTCAATACAGCAAACAATAATGTATCAATTGATGCAAAACTTACTGCCAATGGAAACTCAAAAAGCTATACCAATATTGAAACATTGATCATTGGAACATGAGAAACTATACATACTACAAGCACTATCTCAGAAGAAATAGATACAACCACTACATCAACTACACCTACATCAACTATTAAAATTACCTCTATCAAATCAATCTATGATCTTAGTTCAAAAAAATATATGATAAACCGAACAGTAGAATGAACTCCTGCTAGATATCTGGTACTCTTATCAAGTAACAAAGAAACAATAAAAGATAATCCGGAACTTATTCAAACCACAACTGACAAAAATATCATTATTACTCCACCATCAAATACAACTTATTATCTCCAAGTATTTCCTGCTGATGAAACATCAAATCCTCTATGAGAACCATCAGATATTATTATGTTGACGGCTCCAAGTGAATACAAATCATCAGCTCCCAGTTGTGTTGTGGACTCCATTAGTCTAACACCAATGGTTATAGCTGGTAAACATTACATCGTATGGAATAAAGTATCTGGTGTAGAAAGATACGTCGTCTATCAATCATCTTCGCAATCAGTAGGAGTAAGTAATATGGTCAAACTAGGTGAAACAGTAGACAATAAATTTGAATTTGCCTATGATAGTTCGGCTAAAGAAGCAACTTATTCACATTTTACGGTACAAGGAATATGTAGCGATGGAGCAACCACCAATGTTGCAGGATCTACCAAAGTTCAAGTATGACCATGGAATATTGCTTTTTACTGCGCTCTTATTGCAGGGTTTGTTATGAGTTGATATCTCTTGACGAGAAAACAGTATATACTATATAAGTAAGGTTGAACTTTCAGTCCAACCACAACACAAGATGCCAATAGCTAGAGAAGAGCAGGATGAGCATTACTCACACTGCCATGAATGAGGCCGGACCTATCAAAGCTGCTCCAAAGACAAACAGGATTACCGCCCACACTCAGCGGCAACCAAAGATACAGACCATAACCAGCCCAACAGTCACCACCACCACCAGCACTCCGATAACCCGGGAATACTCATCCCATATTACAGTCTTGTTGGTATTGTTTTATCAGTGTTCTCAGTGTCATTTTATC
>DAOQQF010000075.1:0-1980 GCA_035333525.1 Candidatus Absconditabacterales bacterium
TCCATGGGAGAATAAATTCTCTGCCATATGGCAGATAAACTGAGGATGTCTCTTCTATGTCGTAATCACAACACTTCGTTTTATGTTACTTATACCGATTGTATAACAAACGCAAACTACCCATTTTCTTGATTCCCAATAGTTCGCTAGTTATATCATCGGTATTTACCAAAACAATAGTTCTCTTTTGATACGTAATTGGTATTATTTTCCAAGAGTCCTTATAACTCCTTTGCTATTTCATCTAGTTCATTATTTTCCTCATGGTGCGTATCATCAATACTACTTTTGTCTATCTCAAGCTCAATTTCTTTCTTACCAAGTCTAACATCTTGTATATTTTTGGTAATAGCACTTTTCAGCTTATCGCATGTTTTGGGTGTTGATACGAGGTATGCACATGCTCTTTCTTTTCATTGGAACTTTTGTCCATCAAGAGTATAAAAAGCTCAGTTTTTTTCAATCAGTTTGAGGAGTAAGGCGGTGTCTAATATGTCAGCAACAACATCAACTCACTCATTATAGATGAATGGAATTTCAGTCGCCTTGAAGGGAGGAAAGATTTTATTTTTTACAACCTTTACTTTGGCATAGTATCATACTTGTTCTTTATTTGATTCAATTTTATCACCCTTTCTGACCTCCAATCTTTGTGAAGCGTAAAATTTGAGTGCAGTTCCTCAGGTGGTAGTTTCTGGATTACCAAACATCACACCAATTTTCATTCTTAGTTGATTAATAAATACTATTGATGTTCATGTTTTACTTAGTATCGGAGTTAGCTTTCTAAGTCATTGAGACATCATACGAGCTTGTAAACCCATATGACTTGCTCCCATTTCTCATTCTACTTCAGCTTTTGGTACGAGCGCAGCGACACTATCGATGATGATAAATTTCACCTCACCTGTTTTGGCCAACTCTTCAGCAATACTGAGAGCTTGCTCACCATAGTCTGGTTGTGATACTATCAGATTATCAATATCTACTCATAATTTCTTGGCATATTGTTTATCAAAAGCATGTTCAGCATCAATAAATGCACACATTCAACCTGCTTTTTGGACGGCTGCCATAGCAAGTAAACAAATTGATGTTTTTCCTGATGATTCGGGTCCATATACTTCTATAACCCTTCCTTCTGGGAATCATCCTCACAAGATTAGATCAAGCGAGTATGCTCACGAATGATAAGTAATGATATTGTTGGATGATCATTCACCCATAATCATAACTGATCATTCTCAAAATTGTTTTTTGATAGACTTTAGCGCTTCATTGAGCTTCACACTGGTTCACTTAGACATAACACAATATAGATACAAAATAAAAATACCACATAATAATATACTTCTCTTACTGATTTCCCAAGATTACTTTAGAAATCAAGTACGTATCAGATATCCAATTATATTCAAAAATCAAGAGGTAGTATGATTGTACTACTTGACAAAATTATATATATTGATCAATTTATTCTTCATTGTTTGAGTATCCCTATACTCAAACTCATTGAGAAAAATAGGGAAAAAAGTAAGAAATAATATGACACTCTTTAGGAAGCTGAGGAAAAACTCTCAATTCATGAAAAACTACCTATCATATTAAATCCTTTGGTCTAGTAAAATCCACATTCGACGAGCTTCCCGAGGATATGTATCCCGAGACTTCGGGACCTCTTTCATGTCGTAATCATAACACTTCGTTTTATGTTATACCGATTGTATAACAAACGCAAACTACCCATTTTCTTGATTCCCAATAGTTTGCTAGTTATATCATCGGTATCTACCAAAATAATAGTTCTCTTTTGATACGTAATTGGTATTATTTCCCAAGAGTTATCATAATTCATATGCACTATGAGTTTTTTTTATTTAAAATAAATAAGCTCAAAAGCCAATAGTAACATCAATATAACAATAATGGGTATTGCTAATATAGATATTACTACTTGAAAATCACTTCTAATTATATAGG